>NZ_AMYW01000009.1:0-142545 GCF_000335775.1 Flavobacterium sp. WG21 | reverse complement strand
CGCACTTTTCCCTCCGAGCAATCGGAGGGAGAGAACTTTCTTAAGAAAAAAACTTATTTGTTTCTTTATCTCAGTATGTTAAAATATTGTTTTAATTATCAGTTGTTAATTATCAATTGTCAATTAAAAAGTTGCCCAAGCAACTAACAGCCTTAAGGTGGTTATTGCGGCGGGGCTCACCTCTTCCCATACCGAACAGAGAAGTTAAGCCCGCCTGCGCAGATGGTACTGCAGTTATGTGGGAGAGTATGTCGTCGCCTTTCTTTTGAAGAACCCTATCCAAATCGGATAGGGTTTTTTGTTTTATACTAGTTTTAAATCCTTATGCGCTTTGTGTAAATCTTCGCGCTCTTTGCGGTTAAAAAAGTACGCGGATGAATACGGATTCGCTAGGCGAAAACGCGGATTAGAACGGATTTTTTATTAGGTGTATGGGTTTTTGCCCTTTTAGGGCGATGTTTATTGTTCATTTTGGTTCATAGTGCTTCGCATTTCGGGCTTTCAGCCCTTTTTCCTTGCGTGCTTTGCGTATACCTTTGCGGACTTTGCGGTTAAAAACTTTAGTTCTTTTTTTCTTTAAATATTCTTTTTATCATAGACTGCGTTAGGGATGGAAGCGATATCCTTTTGCGATTACCGCACATTTAAAATCCTCTGAAATTTCTATCGCAAAAGATTTAGCGGACAGCCCGACCCAAAGGGGAACGCCATAATAATTGTTGTCTTTAATAGATAGATATTTAAATAAGAGATATTGGTATGATTAAATGCTATTTCCTTTTACAATTCCACGGGATGAATTTTTTATAAAATCTAATATTTTATCACGTTCATAAGTTTGCTTCATGTGCTTTTCTATAAAGTCTAATGCATGAGAAGTATTTCTCTTTTGCTGAAAGATAATACGATATATTTCTTGTAGTTCTTGTATTTTTTCGATCTTAAACCCTCTTCTTCTTAAGCCAATGGTATTCAACCCTGCAAAACTTAAAGGTTCACGTGCAACGAGTATGTACGGTGGTATATCTTTGACAATACGACTCATGCCGCTAATCATAGTATTTTCCCCAATAATCGAAAATTGATGAATTGCTGTTAATCCGCTGATATTTGCGTAATCACCGACCTTTACTTCTCCTGCCATTCCCACATTAAAACCTATAATGCAGTTATTCCCGATGAAACAATCATGTCCGATGTGAGTGTTGGACATGATTAGATTATGATTCCCAATTACTGTTTTTTGTTTTGATTGAGTTCCTTTGTTTATAGTAACAAATTCTCGGATAATATTGTTGTCTCCTATTTCCAGCGTACTATATTCGTTTTTGTATTTTAAATCTTGTGGGATTCCTGATAATACTGCATTGGAATGTATTTGGCAATTCCTGCCGATTCTCGCGCCGTCAAGTAGGTTTACATTATTGCCGATCCAGGTGTTATCACCAATAATTACATCATTTTCAATAGTAGTGTAATTGCCAATATGAACATTTGTTCCAATAATTGCATTTTTGCCTATAGTTATATTTTTCAATTTGATTGTCTTTATATGAAAAGCAAATGTTGGAAAAATATAATGATTTTTTCTTGATGTAAAATCAATTAATTGAAGATCTGATTCTGCTCAATGTCTCCTGACTTACACCGATAAGCGAGGCAATATGTTTTAGTTTTGATTTTGCAATAATAGGAGGAAATGAATTTAATAAATAGAAATATTTATCCTGAGCATTCATGGATTTATAAAAATGATGAAACTCGTTCAATTTTGAAAGATAAATTCTAAGCAGCTTAATATAGAATTTAGAAAATAATGGATATTCTAATAGAATTTGTTCATCTGTATGAGATAATGAATAAAGTATGGTGTCCTCACATGCCTGAAAAAGCTCAAATGAGAGTTTCTGTTCAAAAAAACTACTCAATGAAGTGATGAATTGATGATCGGTATAAATCCATTTAGTTACCTCTTCTCCGTCATTATAAAAAAATCTTCGTACTGAACCGGATTTTATAAAGTAAATTTTGGGGCAAATTTGTTTTTCTTTTATAATAACCTCATTTTTCTTGTAGGATTCTTCTTTAAATAAGTTTTTTATTGCCTTTTCGGTCTCTTGATCCAGTGCCTGAAAACTGTTTATAAATGCAAGAAGCTCTTCCATTGCCCTTATTTAGTTGGTTTATTTAGTGAAATTAAATCTAATTGAGGTTTAATTAATAACGAATATAGTTTATTTCTCAGAGGAACTATCATTATAAACGTTGAAGAGTGTATTATACGAATTCTGTTTTGTTTAGGTGACCAGTAAAAAAAAGAACCCCAAAAGAGTATTTTTTGGGGTAGATTTTAGGGTAGAAATGAATTAGACCTGTTTGTAGTCACTATGCCAAACAGCTTCTTCAGGACCATCTCCTTTGTGTCCGTCTAATTGAATTACGAAACTTTTAGCCGGGAAGTATGGTGTGATGTGGATATCAAGTAAGATTCTGTCTTTTTGAGTTTTATCCTGCTCAATTTTCATTACTGTAAACTTTTCAATAAGATTAGTAGGTCCTTTGATTCCGTCAAGGAACTTAATGATTTGGCTTCTTAAATCGGCTTCAGTTCTGGTAGTCCAGTTCTCGAAAGCTCTTCTGTTTAAGAAATCGAAAAGTACTTTGGTAATATGGTCGAATACACGTACTACAGAGTAGGTTTGTAAACCTAAGTTGTCTCCGTTGAACAATGTTTTAGCCGAGAAAGCCATAATTTTACTGTACTCATTAACCATTGGTACCAATCCCATTTTTTCAATTTCTGAGATTTCGCTTTTCTTCAGGTCAAAACGAACACTTTCTACCTCGTTTAAGCCTCCGAATTTTTTACCGGCAACTACCTGAGACATCAATGTTTTGTATATTTTGCCTGCTAAAGAAGTCGATGGTGGTACATAAAGATTGTCCTCTTCTCCAACTTCGTTATTTTTACTTCTTCCTAACAAATAGTTACAAGTCATAATAGTGTTTGATTTGTACACATCACCACCAGTGTGATTCGCATTGAAGAAGATATCGATAACATCATCCGGAGTTTCAAGATCCTGGAAGTCAGTAAGTAATACTGTTTTATTCTCGTGAGCTATTTTAGACCATTTTTCTAAAACAGCGTTAGAACCTAAATATCCCGGAACTGAAAGTATAGAGTAGTTTTTTCTCAAATCAAGACGGTCAAAATTTTGCTTTAATTCATTCGAAACATAATCAATAAACAAAGTATTGTCTAAATCTTTTAATTGCGTTATATCAGCGTTTACGATCGTTACGTTCTTGATTTTATCGCTTTCGGCATTTTTATAGAATAAAGCGACACTACGATAAGAAGTTTCTAATTCTCTTGTAGTGTTTAAGGCGTATTTCAGGTTTTTATTTAATGTTGCATCTGCTGATGTTGCTTTTGCATTGGCCACTTCGATCATTGATTCAACAGAATCATTTCCTTTTAGTAAATCCAGCCACAAATCAAGTCTGTTATTAAGAGTTGTTCTCTCGCTTTCCCATTGAGCATCGTTAAGAAAGATATTTTTTCTAGCTTTTCTGGTTGGGTTTAAGTTTGATAATCCGTCGATTACGTTTTCTAAGAAAGCAAAACCTCCATATTCGTTTAACAGGTTTATTTTGCTTGGGGAGTCTTGTACTAATTGTTCGCTTGAAGAACCTTGAACTTTTTGTTCTTTAGTTTGAGTTGCCATATTTACTGTTTGTTGTTGTTAATTTCGTTCTTAGCGTTTTGAAGTAATTCGATTACTGCTTCTTTAACTGCCGGATCCTGGATCGCTTTTATTAAAGCTCTGTTGCTCGAAAGCTGGCGAACAATTTTATACGCTTGTTCCTTTTCAGTGTTTAATTTATTAAGAAAAGGACTGTTTTCTTTTATTGATTTTGCTCCAAAATCTCCTAAGTTTTGGAAGACCATCGATTCGTTTAAATCGGAACCTTGTTCCGTTGTAAATTCAAAGTCTACGCTAGGTTTGTACTTCTCAAAAACCGCTTCTACAGTCTGCAAATCATAGACAGCTTCGGGTCCAACCGGCTGCTCATTTGTAAGTTTTTGAATTAGTAATGTTCTGTTCGAAGGAATTTCCAAAATTGATTCACTGGCGTCAACTTTTACTTCATTGCCACCAATACCATAATTGAACATGCTCATAATTTTATAAGATTTTTAGTTGATTTTGTAAAACTAGTAAAAAAATACTTTAAAATAATATTGATTTGTAAGTATTTTATTTGGAGTTTTGTAGCAATGTGTTAAAATTAAAAATTAAAGCTTTAGTTTTATAAAAAACAACTTAATTTCGACAAAAGATGAAATACCTGAAATACCCTGTTAATTTTAAGTCTTTGGTGAGAGGTTCACAGGATAATTTTTGTAAGATAGAGGAATCGATTGCTTATAACATTATGATGATTATTACCACTTCCTTTGGAGAGATTCCGGAGATCCCAAATTATGGATCTGTCATCTGGGACCTGGAGTTTAATCAGCATATAAAGAAAAGAGATTGGGAGGATTTGGTTAGAAAATCCCTGTTAAAGTCGATTACTGAATTTGAGAGGAGATTAACCTTAAGTGAAGTCACTATTTCGTTAGATGAAATTGATAATACAGAGCTGGGATCAAGCATAAGAAGAAAAGCAAACATAGTCGTAAAAGGTGACATTATCGAAAGTCTGATGCCATTTAGCTTTCACACCAAATTGAATATAAGCCCAATTTCTCAATAGTACAAAATATGAAAGACGTTAAGTTTATTGAAATAAAAAATAGAATACAAAAAAAGTGTTTAGAGATCTGGGGAATTGAAAATATTAACATGGCCGACCCTTTGGTCATGATGTTATTAGACGTTTTTGTTCATGAACTTTATTATTTGTATCACGAAGGAATCGAATCTGATAATAAAATTATTGAACGCATTGCTCAGGAAATTGTGCCAAGTCAATGGAATTTACCTATGCCGGCTCACGCTTTAGCAAGTACAGCAGCAACAAATGGTATTGTGGTACTCAACAGTGATGCCGAATTTATTATAAAATCGACTTTCGCAACCAACGTTGATTATGATATTCATTTTACTCCCTTTACCAACGAAAACATTATAGAGGGTGAGGTCGGTTTTCAGCTCTATGATTCCTTATTGATCGATTCTTTTAAAAATGTGAATCGTTTGCCGGTGCATTGTAAAATTTCTGATCACAGAATGTGGATTGGACTGGATATTTCAAAAGAAAATCTGGAGAAATTAAATTCTTTGAAATTTACATTTGTTACAGAGAATTCCTCGTTAGATGCTTTTTTACAGTTTGTTACGGTAAGAGATACTCACGGAAATGCTATTGATTTTGAAAATGAAAGTTTTACGGAAGTTCAGGACAACAAGCATTACGTTGAAGCGATAAAATCCTACTATAAAAATTTTATTTACAAGTTAAAACTCAATCCCGAGAAGTTGGTTTACGAGTCTTTACTCGATAAATTCAACATTGAAAAAGAAGCATTAAAATCGGCTAAAAAGAATACCGAACTTATTTGGTTAGAGTTCGTATTTCCTGAAATCTTTACCAAACAGGAACTTGATAAAATTCAGATAAAGATCAACACATTTCCGATCGTCAACCGAAAACTGAACAACAGAGTTCATAATGCTCAGGTAGAAGGACGTCTGTTTCCGATGAAGGCAGAGAGAAACACACACTTTTTGGATGTGATGAAAGTTTTTAACGAAAAAAACATCGAATTCATCAATGGTATCAAGCAGCCTAACGCTATCACTTCAAATACCTATACCGTTTTTTATGGCGGATTAGAGAATTACGATTCCAGAACGGCAAAGTTTTTCCTTAAAAAATTAGCGAGAGCTTTACGTGAAGACATCAGTTCATTTTCGAACATCAATGCCGATTATATTGATGCGACAATGACTAAAATCAATGAAGAAATCAATTCAATTGAAAGTAAAATTACTAGCAGTTACAGTCAGGTGAACGAAGAGGAAGTTTATGCTCTGATTCATGAAACCGATAAATCTAAAATTTTGTACTGTTCGTATTGGACTTCGAACGGTCAGGTGGCTAATAACTTAAAAAAAGGTACTGTTTTAAAACAAACGGTCTTATCTGAATTAGTTCAGGATTCTACTTTTTTTGAGACGACTTCCCTTGGCGGAATTTATAGAAATAACAAAGTCGAGAAATTAATCAATCTTCGATATGGTTTTTTATCCAAAGAGCGACTGGTAACGAAACAAGACATAAAATCTGCGGTTCATTATCATTTAAGAAACATTACAAAAGAGGTACTGATTACAGATGGAGTGGGCATTAGCAATGAGAGAAAAAAAGGAGTATTCAGAACGATTGATGTAAAAGTTATTTTGCAGGATAAGTACGCTTTACAGATAGAAAACAAGCAAAAAATAGGATTGTTTTTAAAGGAAACCTTAGAGAAACAATCCGTGATGAACATCCCATTTCAAATTACCATAAACTAAAGTTATGAATGAATTAGATTACAGCCCCAGCTTACTATCTGCCATTAAATCTGCTAAATCGTTGGCCATTCAGGATGGACATAGCACTTATGGTGTTCCGCATTTAGCCTATGCATTGTTATATGAGCCAACGGGATTGACAGAGGTTTTAAAAACATTATCAAAAGACATAGATTACATAAGAGAATGGTTTGACGTAAGAAAGGAAGTATACACTTCGACTCAAAGCAATGATAATATTATTATTGCCGATGCAGAGATTGAAAATGTCTTTACCGAATCGAATTTCAATAAAATCAGATTAGGATCAGATTCTATCGATGCTTTTTGCGTTTTTATCGCCATTATTAAACCCGGATTGGTGTACAGTGATAAACAGATCGACGGTTTAAATTTAAGCGATAAAGAACTTTTAAAACATTTTGGGCTTCGTAATACTCAAAAAAGTTTTAGTCTCGTCGATAATGACGATAAAGAAGAAACCGTTGATATTAATTATTGTGATACGCTCTACAGAAAAAATATAATCGAAGAGGGAAGTGCCATTATTGGACGAAATAAGGAAGTTAGACTGATACTTGAAAACATTGAACGATACGAAAATCACGGAATTTTACTGATTGGAGAGTCGGGTATTGGAAAAACAAGTATTATAAAAAATCTGATTTCCAGTTTGCATGAAACAGACCCTAATTTTTTTGAAGAAACGCTGGTACTTTCTTTAAACGTAGCTAAACTTGTTGCCAATTGCAATGGTGAAAACGAGGTTTCGAAGAAATTGATTGAAATTTTCGAAAAATTATCCAAGAACGGAAAGAGCATTCTTTTTATTGATGACATACAGGTGTTGTTAAATTCATCAAGCTCAAAATCAAATGCGGTAATCAATATCATCAATACGCAGTTAACTCAAGGGACGATTAACATTATTGCTTCTATTGATTCAGATTCGTATCGAAAATCGATTGAAGGAACGACTATTGACGGAAAGTTTGAAAATATTTTTATCGAAGAACTGGACCACGCTTTATTAGTGGAATGTCTGGGGATTTATAAAAATAAATTAGAAAAACATTATAAAATAGGGATTGACGATGAAATTATAGAAGAAGCTATTCATCTGTCTAAAAGATTTTATAAAGAAAAGAAACTGCCTTACGGAGCCATTGATTTATTAGACCGAACAGCTTCGTCGGTAATTGTTTCGAATGCCAATTCATTAGTTGAAATTGTAAAAATAAAAGAGCAGATAAATGAAGCTGACCCATCCGACGAATCAAGGATGAGTTTGCTGAAAAAAGAAATATTCAACAGAATTAGTTGTGTGGTAACCAGTAAAATTAGTGCTGCTGAAAACTCAAAAAAACAAAAAGATGAAGTAATCACTTTTGAGGAGATCGAAAAATTAGCAGCTGATATTGAAGCCATAGCAAAAGAAAAAATCATCGTGGTTAAAAAATCCGAGATCTTGGCAGTAGTTTCAAACGCAACCGGAATTCCATTAGGAAAAATAAGTGCAGGAGAAAAGGAGAAATTGCTAACGATTGAAGACAAATTACAAGAGAGAGTAAAAGGGCAGGCACATGCTATTAAAACACTTTCAGAAGCCATAATCGAATCCCGAAGTGGCTTGAGTAACCCGAAACAGCCTATTGGTTCGTTCTTCTTTTTGGGACCAACCGGGACGGGAAAGACAGAATTAACGAAAACACTTGCCGAGCTGCTGTTTGATGACGAAAATGCCATGATACGTTTTGATATGTCCGAGTTTAAAGAAGAACATTCGGCTGCATTGTTGTATGGTGCACCTCCGGGATATGTGGGCTATGAAGAAGGAGGGATGCTGGTGAATAAAATCAGACAAAAACCTTATTCGGTGGTACTTTTTGATGAGATCGAAAAAGCGCACAGTTCGGTTTACGACGTGTTTTTACAGATTATGGACGAAGGAAAAGTGCATGATAAATTGGGGCGTGAAGGTGATTTTTCGAATGCGATTATCATTTTTACCTCAAATATTGGAAGCCAGTGGATTCAGGAGCAGATAGAAAGCGGTCATTTACCCACTTCCAATCAGTTGATTGATATTATGAGTCAGCATTTCAGACCTGAGTTTTTAGGACGTTTGACCGAAGTAGTTCCATTTGCGCCGATCAATATAGAAATCGCCAAAGCTATTTTTAAACTGCATCTTAGCCGTCTGCAGGAACAGTTAAGAACGATCAAAAATATTTCGTTTGATTTATCTGATTCGGCTTTAGAATATCTGACCAATAAAGGATTTTCTAAAAAATACGGTGCCAGACCTATTGCGGGAACCGTACGAACTTATCTAAAGAAAACCATTTCAAAACTAATTATATCCGAAGCTATTTTGGAGAACGAAAGTATTGTTCTGGATATAAAAGGAGATGAATTTATCTGGGAAAAGAAATAAGATATGGAACAGGATATCGCAGTTTTAAAACAACAGCTTAATTTTAATTTGAGAGGAGAAATTCTTTTTTATGAATTGCAAAATATTCTTAAAAAGGAAACCGAAGTCTTTGTCAGACACAAAGGCCTTTCAAAAAGACACAATTCAAGAGATGCTATTGATCTCTCGTCGATGCTGTATCAGGAAGATTCGAGATTTACCAAAGAGGCGCTGGTGCTGCATTTGGCCAAAAACAGCATCTACCATAATTTACCTGAATTACTTTTTCACCCCTTATCGGTTAGTAATTCTACGATGTCAAATAAGGAAATTGTAGAAGCAGTAAGAGAAAACAAAAAAGCTGAAAATAATGCTTTAGATTTTTTTATGCCTTTTGACAATGAGCTTTTTGCAGCAAATTCAAATTTTGCGATCAGAAGTCTTCACTTGTTTAATGATAAGATTGATTTGTTTCTGAAAATAGTAGATGAATTAGTCGCCATTGATTTTGACTTGTCTCATACACAAAAAAAGAATCTCTTTATTTATCTGTGTGAAGCAGATAAACTAAAAGAGAATCTTCCGGAACTGGAGAAAGTACTGGAAACTTTATTGGGTAATGTAGTCAAGTTAAAATACAAGAAGCATGTTTTCACCAATTCTCCTTTTTTGGAATTAAGTGAAGGAACATTAGGATTCAATCTGGGACTTTGCGGAGCGGTAGAAAGCGAGATAGACGATGTAGAAGTTGCGCTATATTTTGAAGGAAATATAGATTATAAGATACTAGAACGTAAGATGAACCTAACGCGTAAAGTATTAGAGTATTTTATCATTAGTAACAGAAAAATTGATATCGTCTTTTTTAATAATTATCAGTTAGGCATCAAACTGAACGAGAACTATTTGGGCATAAATACCATTTTATAATTTTTAAACCATAATAATGAGATAACATTCAGATATGAATACAATACTACCCTTTTTCTTAAAATACCTATTAGCTCCGTTTTTGATTTTAATCATAACGCTGATTATGAGCCAGTTTTCGAATGTGAAAATCAAAACAAAAGCGGCCATAATATTTACTTTATGTTTTTCGATTATAGCAGCTTTACCCTGTTTGTTTGCTTTTTTTAACAATGAATTTATCTGGTTTGGCTTATTATTTTCGGTTATCTACTACATCATACTTGGAATCGCATTGGTGTATTTCATGAATACAGCTTTATTTCAAAAAGTGGGGATACAGAATAATGTTCTGGCCAAAGTGTTTATGTTTTTAATAATAGCAATTCTCTCCTCCTGGATTTATTATCTCGCTTTCAACTATATCGCCATATCGAGTTATGCTCACATCAGTATGCTTAATGTTTTGTGGCTGTTTGTACCTATCTTTTTTCAGGAATCAAAGAACAAATACCTGCAAATTCCTGAGCCTTTCTACGAATACTGGAGAGTGGGAAAAGAACGCAAGGATTTCGAATATTGGGATAATATCGATAAGTTCCGCCTCATGCAGGTGTCCATACACATCAGAAAAAAAGCCAATTCTGAATTCTTTTCAAAATTTGATGTAAAAATTGCTCAGGACGTCAATCTGGGGAGTTGGTTTGATAAGTTTATAGAAGACCAGAATTACAGATTCCCAAATGATGCCATCGAATCCAGTGCAGAAAATGAAGATACGGGTTGGACTTTTTATACGGCAAAATACTTCAGCTTTCCTTTGTTTATCAAGAATTTGAGTCCTTACAGAACCATTTCTGAAAGTAAATTGAAAAATAAACAAACCATTTTTGCTAAAAGAGTTGCTTTAAACAGACATGAAAACGGTCTGGATGAATAATTAAATACCACATCTTTTTCTTTAAAGCCATTTGGGCAAAAAAGGGAAAAGAGATTAACAAATACCACAAAACAAACTTCAGGATTATGAAATCAAACATTCATTTACCAATCAACTGGACAGACGGTGTAAAACTTACGAAAGACCATTTTATCAATAATTATTTCAATTACGTAACAATTGTAAGTGATTATAATAAAGTTCAGTTAAACAATTTTAATTATGGCTGTATCCAGCCGGCGGGAAATAAATCGATAGACATTGAGATAAAAATTGAGGGAGGACAGCTTGTTGCCTACCTAAAAAAATGCGAAGTAATTGCTAAAAACGGTCATATCATTTCTTTTAATCAGGATATTTATGGCACCAAACTTCCGGAAGTAAGTATTAATGCCAACGACTTAGATCGAAATTCTTTTGAGCATTATTATGTTATTGTTTCTGTTAATCCTTATGATTTAATTCCTGTAGGTATTCCTGATCCCGAAATCATTCCATTGCACCATCCGCATGCCCTTCCGGAAATCAAATTACACATCATCAATAAAAAAGAGGTAAATGATAATTTTTTATCGGGTTATTTTTTAATTGTCAAAAAAATAATATTCCAAAACGGAACTTTTATTGAAGACAACAAGTACATCGCTCCTGTTGTTAAGACTAAAAACAATGAAATCCTGAATCAGTTTATAGCGAAAGTAAACACTGAATTGTATCAACTGAATGATTTCTCAATTAAAATTCATAAAAAAAATGTGCAAAACTCTTCTAATAACAGATTGGTTTCGAACACCTTTAGTTTATGTGCCAAAATAATCGGGTATTATTCAGAAAACTGTTTTTATCTTAAAAATGTCGCTCCGGAGGAATCTCCGGTTTACATGTTTGACCGAATAATTGTTTTAGCAAATCATCTTATTTCGACATTGACTTTAATGGATGACAAAGAAAAAGAGGTGTTGCTGCAGTACTATTATGAATGGATTGATGTAAAACCTTCAGAGTTATTGAGTGTATTGTTTGAAGCAAAAAGTGCCGTATACGACCACAACGATATCGCCCAAACACTTGAAAAACTGAATCAGTTTTTAGGAATTTTGAAGCGCTTATGGCAAAAATTAAGTGAACTGGAGTATATCGGAATCAGAAAAGAGAACATTGTAATTAGTGAGGAAACGAAAGTGGCAGCACCAAAAAGCAATACATGGTCAATATTAGATTAAACATAGCGCTATGAAACCACTTAATTCTCCTAAAATAGCGACTCAAAAACGCAGGTTTTTAATCCTTTTTTTTACAACGTCTGCCTTTATTTTCGGCTGTCTTTTTATTACGCTGATAACGGCAAATAAAGGTGCTGCCGAGTTAGAGCAAAAACACAAATACTACAATGATATTGCAGTAAAACAGGGCGAAATGAACTTGCTTCTGGGTGAAATTCTGATCGAAATCAATGACTTAAGATTTAAGGACCGAACTTTAAATGAACGTAAAAATCTCCAGTCTCTGATCAACGAAAAAAGATTTGCAATCAATAACGAGATTCAAAAATCAAAAACAAATCTGACCAATTCTTTTGGTTTGTATGAGGAACTTTTGGTTGAATTGCAGCGCATACAAACTAAGATTGATGTTTTAAAAGAAGCAGCAACAAGCTACGAAATCAAAAGTAATCAGCTTAAAAATTGTATTGAAAAACATAAACTCGAAAATAAAAAAAATAGCACCAAATCATGAAGAAGGCAATAATTTTTGACGAAACCTATTGGAAGAAAGCAAAGTTCAATTTATTATTTATCATTAGCGCCTGTGTCATATTTATTGGTCTTACCAAGTTTTTACTGAAGACACCGGATTTTAATAATACGGATATGCTGAACAGAATTAATGATTATGAAAAAATGCAGAAGATTAAGGTAGACTATGCCAATAAATCGAAATTAATTTTCAAAACCATTGATACGATAAAATACGACATTAATCAGGTACAGCGTATCGACGAAGTAAAAAGAAATATTTCAGAGTACAAACAACTTTATAAAGACAACGAATTTCATTCGTCCTATAATTTTTGCTTAATCGGCGGGAACTTATTAAATGTTTTTTTAGAGATAAACCTGGAAGAAAGTACGGTGAAAAAGAACGATACTCTGGTACAGACAAGTCTTAACGAATGTAAAGCAGATTTTAAAAATGAACATTAAAAATAGAACAGTAGTTATCCTCTTGTCTTGTATTGCGGTAATTTTAGTGATAGTAGCACTGCTATTCCCTTATAATAAACGATTAAGTAATCTTGATTTTTCGATTGTTGACGACAATAGTAATCACCAGTATGAATTAAACGAGGAATTATCTTTTAAAATAAATGACAGCACTTTAATATCAGATAAAAAAGCCGTTTGGTATTTTGGAAACGGTGATTCAATTGTTAGTAAAGGAAGTGTAAACTATACTTATGACAAAGCTGGAAAGTATCTAGTTACCTTAAAAATTGACGACAAGTTTGATTTTTCAAAGCAAATTAATATCGTAAACGGCAGAAGATTGACGGCAAGAGATTCGATCACCAAGATATTTTGTCCGGAGTTTGGTTATGTAGGCGAGGAAATTGTGTTTACCGGATATTCTCCGAGTTCTAATAATTGGTATTGGGAATTTGGCGAAACGGGAACCATAGATTCTTATGAAAAACAAGCCATTTATATTTTTACCCAGCCGGGAATTTATACGGTAAAGCTCGAAACAGACAAAACGAAGTATCCGATAACAAAAGTAATTGAAGTGTTACAATTGTACGAACCTTTCAAAGAACCGGAGGCTGTAGATTCGTCAGGTATTGTATTAAACGATATTAAAAAAAGACTACAGACCATTGCTAATTTGGGAGCAAGAGATACCAAAACGTACAGAGAGCAGGTTAATTATCTGAAAAATAAATACATCTGTAATGATTTGTCTGATGTCGTGGTAGTAGTCAACGAAGAAAAATACAACGATTTTTTAAGTTACTGTCAGGGACTTCATTATCTGGAAGGCAATGAAACTATAATTGAGGATGTGAAATTAGATAATATTAAGTGCTTTAAGCAGATCAATATTACCCAAAAAACTAAAAATAAAACAAAGTAATAGATGAAAAGCAGCATTTTACTTCGATACACGTCTTTAATTTGTTTATTGATTGCAAATACTATTTTTTCGCAGGTTAAGAACAGTACAAACGTTCTTAAAAAAACAGGTGAAACAGTTAATACTTACGATAACCAGGAGCAAAAAGAAAATAAAAAACCAGAACTGAAAATGGTTTTTTCAGATCGAAATGAGAACAAAATTTACGAGGAACCTTATAGCGCTAAAGTAAAAAATAAGGCCGCTATTTTGACCCCAATGTATGTTATTGATGAAGATAAGAATTACTACGAAGTGGTCGTTGCGGATAAAAAACTGATTGGAAAACCTAAAGGAACATTCTCTGCTTTAAGAAGTAAAGACAACCATTTCTCTAAAGCTAAAGAAGTACAGTACCTGGGATGGATTAAAAAAGACAATGTACTGGAATATGGAAGAGCCATTCAGAATCAGGTTAACTTAAAATATGTAAAGTATTTTGTGGCTTGTAATACGCTGGACAATTTAGTAAACAGTAACAACAACGTCAAAAAAAGTACTCTTTTGTTAAAGGGAGATCCTAACTTAGAAACCGCAACAAAAAAGGGGATTAAACTAAATGACTTCGTTTACGTTTACAACATAAACAAAACGGCAAATTCAGCTTTTGTGTCCAATTCTGATGATTTGATGCCAAAAGACACCGCTAATTTTAAGTTTGGTTGGGTTCCTTTGCAATATCTGAATCCCATAACAGACAATGTGGTGGTGAAACTGAATCCTGCCGATACGTTGAAGTTTTCTTCGGGTAAAATCAACTTTCATGCAAATGAATTGTACAGGAACACCTTTTTCGTAAATGAAAACCAATCCAGTGATGCTGTCGGATTCGATAATACCACTAAAATTTTATTACCTGTAAATGTCTGGAACCATGACAAAAATAAAATTACAAATTTAAAGGGGGATGATATTACCATAAAGACAATCGAACAGATTGATTTGCAAAGTAAGACCATTAACTTTTTTTACGTTTTTGAGAATAACGGCAGTACCAAACAATACCTGAAAAAAACACTTTCGGCATTGCAAAATCTAAAACTAACAACGAGCAGTGATTTGTACGCCAATTACAATTTTACGTACTCGTTTATAGCAAAAGGCAAGTCCAAAAGTTATTATTTGCTCAGAGCATCCTCATTTTCGAAGTGGTTTGATTTAATTGAAAAAAAGTATCAAAACACCGGAAGAAATTACAAATGAAAATATTTTACCCAATAACAACATAAATATTACGCAGTTTCTGAGTGCGGGACCCAATTACGAAAACAATTTTTTTATACTCGCAGGATTAGACGGATCTATAAATACCGTTTTACAGGACAATATGAGCGCATTGGCGAAGAATAATGCCAAGTTATTGTACATCCTTTTTAGAAATGAAAACAGTTCGGATAATCAGGATTTTATTTCGCAAAGTAAGGCCTATTTAAGTGATGCCAGTAATGCCAACAAAAAATACATTCAGAACTATTATGTAGATCCAAAACTGGTTCCTAAAAATGATGAATTTGTTTACAATGGCGAAGCGGATAATGAGTATATCTACAACGCTCCTTTAAAAAGTAACTTTAATGGCGGAATTGTATTTCCTAAGTTAAACGGGGAGCTTACTCCTGAAACGATAAACAAGGCCATTGATACCGTGATCAGTAAAACGATCAAGACAAACAATGCATTGCTAAAATCACTGACTCAGTATAAAAATGAATTTAGTTTTTTAAGAAGTCAGCCGAGTATAACCGTAAAAAATATTATCGAAAATTCTCCTTTAAAAGACAGTGTAAGTACTGATGTACCTAAAAAGTATAAGAACGAAACCTTTGCGATAAATGCAAAAGATTCGTTGGATAATGATTTAGAAAGTAAAGTACACATTTTACTGACCGAAAATGAAATTAAGCAGCTTATTGAAAATTATCGGGAGTTAGTAAGCAAAGAATACACGAATGAGAATATTGATAAGGTAGAGATTCTGAATTTTAAAGACAGGTGCTATACATTTGCCTCAATTATCAGAAGGACAGAACCATTGAGAAACAGAAATTCTTTAGCAGATCTGTTTTATTTTAAGACTAGAGTATTTGTAAACAGTTCTGATCTGCATACTATAAGAATTAAAGATATCAGAAAGTTTAAGAGAAAACCGGCCGAATTCAGGGCTCTCTTTATAGGTTTAAATGCTAAAGTTGAAGCCTTAGAGAAAATGGTCAGAAATAGTGCTTTTGAGGTTTTTGATGAGGAGTCTCAGCTCAAACACTATTATATATCGAAAAATATGCTACTATAAAATAACGATTATGGAACTTATCAATACAATAGAAATGACGAAACCTTTGCATGAAATAATTTTAGAGTTATTTTATTTTGAAAGCAAAGGGAAACCGTGCGAGTTTACAAAAAAAGAAATTTTGTGGAGGCTTAAAAATCCCAGTATTACAGAATATCAGATAGAAGAAGTACTCAATTGGATGGTACATCATAAAAAATTAAATGAGAATTTAGGTTTGTACAGCCTCGATCGTTTTGAACTAATTGATTTAGAAGAAAAATTTAAAACGGAGAGGCTACACAAAGAAAAAAAACAAGAGCCTATTTTTTTTACCAATTACAGTACGATAAACAATATACACAATGCCGCAAAGCCCAAAGCGCTTGAAATATTTATTCAGTACATACTGCCTACGTTTTTGCTTTCTTATATTGTGTTTATTTTTTTCTTAGTAAACAAGTTAAATGACAGTTTTGCCGTAAACAATAATAAAATTGAAGACGTTAGCGAATTGACACTAAAAGAACCTAAAACAGGAGTGATTAGAAAAAAAAGAGCGCTGTCTGATAAAGAAGTGAAAAGACTGTTTTCTAATCAGCATCAGAATATTTTGTATTTGAACAAGACCATAGATTCATTGCAAAAGCAGGTGAACAAAATTAATGAAATTCATACCACAGCAACTTTAGACTTAAAAAACCAGGTCAATTCTTTACAGCCACAGGTCAATTCAATAGTCCTGCACATAACCGTTGTGCTGCTGGGATTTATTCTGTTATTTTTTATGAAAAATGTTACAGATTAAAGTGAATTAGTAAAAAAAACAGATAAAAGAGGTATTCTAAAAATTATGCAGAATATCTCTTTTTGTGTTTACGGGGGTTAGGTGAAGAAGTAAAAGGAATGTTGAAAAAATATTTTTGGACTATTAGATTGTTTTTTGCAGTTGCTATTTGTTTTTTTAAAACAGATGAATTTTCTGTCAGCCCTTATGAATGCTGGATTCTTACATTTGTAAAATTAAAAGGCCTCTTTTTTTTCTTAATTCTTATGAAAAAGATTACGAATTGACTTGTTTTTTAAAAATGTATTTGTATATTCGTACAAATATTGATTGCGAATCACCCTCATCTTCCTACAAGAAGCAATTAAAAAAAGTACGTTAGTACAAAAAGAGGTATTCTAAAATCATGTAGAATACCTCTTTTTTTTTGTTCATACTAGTCACACAAAAAGAAAGAGGATTCTGAAAAACTTTATTTAACAACTTAAATTTTTTATTATGGCATTTAAATCAATTTTAGAATTCGAAGGAAACGAGTACCAAGTATTATTTTCAAAAGTTGATATGTTGAGACATACTGACGGTAAAGGAGCTGTTTCTTCTGAAATTAAAGGAGGAAGATTAAACTTAAGAGTAAAATCTACAGACAACACTACAGTTATCGAACAAGCGGTAAACAGCCAGCACAAACCAGTAAGCGGAAAAGTGAAATTTTTCAAAGCTGACTCTGAGCAGGTAATGAAAGAACTTACTTTTGAAAACGCTTTTATTGTGTTCTTTAGTGAGCAGTTAGACGCTTTGGCTGAAACTCCAATGACTACTGAGATTACATTCTCTGCAGAGAAAATTACATTAGGTAATGCTACACTAGATAACAACTGGGCTAAAATTTAATTTTTCTCATAAAACAAGAAGCAGTTACGTACTGCTTCTTGTTTTTTTATTTTCAGAATATGACATCTTTTAGCTTAAAATTGAATTCGGCGCGAAGAACTTTAAAATAAAGGGCTTTGACTATACTCTGTTTAAGTTAAAAATTTTAAAGAATTAAACTTAAAACTAGACAGATTTATGGTCATTCCTAAAATAATCTTTGGTATAGACGGCAAAGAAATTTCTCATTTTACTAAAATCGATTTAAAGCAAACCATTAATGCTCACCATGAGTTTTCAATAAGTATTCCACATTCTGTTATAGAACGACCTCGGGCCTATACGATGGAAAGCGCCCAGGAATGTCTTGGAAAAGTGCTGCACATCAGGCTAAGCGGTAATAATAATTTTCTGGGAATTATAACAAACGTTCGCTATCAACAAGAATTGGGACATGTAGGCAGTCAAATTGTTATTTCAGGATATTCTAAAACTATTTTGTTAGACTACGGTCAAAAGTTGCATTCCTGGGAAAATCTCAATTTGAAAGATATGGTGCACGATCTCATACAAACTGCTGCAGGAGAACAGCTGCAATATGAAATCGAGCCCGAATTTACTTCTAAAATAGAATATCAAACGCAATATCTGGAATCGGATTTTAAGTATATCCAGAGATTAGCCAAACAATATAACGAATGGTTATTTTATGACGGAGAAAAACTTTTCTTTGGAAAACCACAACAAGAAAGCTCTCCCATAAAATTAATTTACAACAAAGACCTGTTTAATTTAAGTATATCGGTAGAAGCAAAACCCCATCAGTACAGCGGTTATACTTATAATGAAAATATCGATCAGCTTTATCAGGCACAAACAGATGACAGCATCGTAGAGGGATTACCGAAATTAGGAAAAGATGCCTTCGAAGCTTCCAAAAAATTATACAGTACAGCTTCTTACGAGTTCGGACAATTTAGTACCGGAGATGATGTATATTTTGAGAGTATTCTCAAAAGGAAACAGGAGAGTATAGCTGCAGAAGGAAACTACATTTCGGCAACAAGCTCAAATCCAAAACTAAGAATCGGCTCTATAATTAATATCGAATCTCAGCAAATATTAGATAAATCAGAGGTTCTTCAAAAAGGATTGAGCACAAATAAGACGCAATTTGAATCGAATGAAATAGGTACTTATATTATTACCGAAATTACACATAAAGCTACTGAAATTGGAGAGTACGAAAATAGTTTCAGAGCACTTCCGGCTAAAATAAAAAAACTTCCCGAACCTCAGGTAGGCATGCCAATAGCACAGGAACAAAGAGCCGTGGTTGTGGCCAATGATGATCCTAGTGGTAATGGAAGAGTTCGTGTAGAATTATTATGGCAAAAGAAACAGCAGTCCCGTACACCCTGGCTGTATGTATTAACTCCTAATGCCGGAACGAGCGATGTGGTAAATAAAAATCGCGGATGGGTTACGATACCGGAGGTAGGTGATCATGTAATGGTTAGTTTTCGTTACAATGATCCTAACAGACCGTATGTAATCGGCAGTATTTTTAACGGAAAAACAGGCGAAGGCGGTAAGCTGGACAATCATATTAAAAGTTTCTTTACCCGCTGCGGAAGTACCATCACTTTCGATGATAAGCAGAAAAGTATTCTGATAAAGGACCCGTCAGACAACAGTGTTTATTTGGATGGTGAAGGTAATATTACTGTAAATGCACCTAAAAACATGACCATCAATGTTGGTGATAATCTGGATATTACCGTTGGTAAAAATATGACTGTAGGGGTAGGCGGTAATAAGAAAACCACTATCGACGGTAACAACAGCTTAAAAGTTGGAAAAAGCAGTACAGTCGATATTACAGAACTCTACAAACTTATTACAAATATGTACGAGCAAAAAGTATCAGGTGATAAAACCGTAAAGATCAATGGTAATTTGAGTAAAACTACAGCCACAACAACTCACAAAGCCATAGGAGGAGATATTTTGATAAAAAGTTCGGGAATCTCAAAAGTACTGGGTGCCATTGATGCCAAAGTAAATAAAGGATAGCACGAGAACACTAGCAATAATTTATCCTAATTGCAACAAAACGGTACAGGCAAAGAAAACGTAATCGTAATATCAAATCAGAATGAAGCAACTCTTATTTTTTATTTTTCTATTGGCAAATGTATCCTCTTTTGGACAAGCAGAAGAGGTACAAAAAGCAGAAATAGAAGGCGGTACATTATCAAAAAAGTATATTGACGGGAAACTGGAAAGTTTTATTGTAGAAATGTACGCGGTCAATTATGGAAACATCTTCAGTTTTACTAAAGAAAAAGATACCATTACAGTGAATAATGGAGAAAAATCAGCTGCTGTTATTAAGATATATTTTAAAGATCAGCTGCAAATAAGTGAACTATTTTATAACAAGAAAATAGTAGGTTATTTTGAAGCTATAAATTTGAATATCGATCAGTTACCTAAAAGTAACAGCATCTATAGTTTTCTTGTAAATAATAAAATAAAGAGTTCTATAAGCCGCTTTGATCTCAACGATCTCGATGAAAATTTTGACCAAAATCTGATAAAGCTTTTTAATAGTTTAAATCATGTTGCAAATGCTGAAAATTTAGATTCCGCTTTTAATTCAATAGCAACTTTTTTTTCCAAAGAAGATGCTCTTTACAGAATCTATTTAAGAAGTTATGCTGAGAAATTTGCCCCTCCGATAATTACCTATTTAAAAACGAATGAATCCGGAAAGATTGAATCCGGAATTGTCTGGACAGGAAAAGAGACCGGAAATGGAAAGTATGAAATTTATAGTAAAGAGAAAATAATACAATCAGGAATTCAAAACTTATCTAATTTTAAAAAAACTTTTAGGGAGTATTTTAATAAAAATGGAATTGAAAACTAGATAAAACATTCTTATCATAACTAGGATAGAATAAAGAGTTGACAACTATGTAAAGCATTTGGAAACAGGTTTAGTTAAAGAAAAAACATGAGATGTATCTTACTTTTGATATATTTACAAGTAGTTCGTTAAGACAGTACCAGTATGCATAAAACTTAAAAAGCATGAAGAAAATAGCCCTTTATTTACTATTATTTCTTATAACAAATACGTTAACAAGCTCTTGCCAGGAGAAAAAGCAAACCGATAAAAAGGTTAATAGCTCCGCAATAAAAGCCCCCCTTACTAATATGGAAACAAATTTTAAATGGCAGGAAGGTTTAAGCTGTCCTTCAGGATACCCAATACAAGTCTATAGAGGCTGGCTTGAAGGCCCGTTAGTATCAAATGGTGTAAACGAAGAGCCCAACAGTACAACCAGTATATACGGTTTTGGAACAACCACAGGTATAGGAGATTGGGGAGAAAATTCCTCAGGAATGAGTCAGGGCGAAAAACCAATTCCGCAAAGACTTAACTGTACGTGGTATTCGTATGTTGAAGATGTGATGTATCATATCGATACAGAGTTGGACTATCCTAAAATGGTAAAACTCTTCAATGAAGGCTTTCAGAGCAACGTCCAAAAAAAGGGAAAAGTAATGACAACTTACAAGTACATTACAGTAGGTTTTGCCCCTGGCGGTGTAGTAGTAGTCTGGTTGAAAGGCGGACAGAAAGATGTAGAAATTGGACGCTATCAAGGAAAAAAGACAGAGATAAGTGCTAAAGAAATAGCTTCTTTGGACAGTCATGAACGCTTGTTGTTTGATCCTGCTGACAGAGAACGAACTTTAAAAAATCCGAAAATTATAGCACCTGAGGTTCAGGAAGCAAATAAAAACAAACCCATACCTTACGGACTTTGGGACAGTTACCGCATAAAATACAACTGGCGCCCTACTGCAGTATTCGTGAGGGAAGGAAAGGTACAGGATGAATTGTCATTTGCCTTATTTAATGGAGAACGCGAAACGCTGTTAGAAAAAGAATTTGCCAAAAATGAGTATCAGGAAAGAGCAATCCCAAGAAGTTTAGGAATTCGCTGGTGGGATAAAAACGGACAGGGTTATAGTGGTTCATTTATTTTTGATGAGAAAGAAATTTTTGATGCCTTCAAAGAGTTGCGTAAAAAGAATCCTGAAGCAAATATTGATTTAGAAGTTAAAATAAACCCGGGTAGTGATTATTTGGGAGCCACACTAAAAAACGGTACAGTTGTTATACCATTGAAAAAAAGTAAAACAAACGTTTTTGAGTCAAGCATAGTGACAAGAGAATACAAATACAATTGGCATCCTGTTTTTACGTTTCCCGAGGGAGAAAAGATGCCGGATAAAATTTATTTTTTGAGTCACACTTTGGGGCAGTCTCTTGCTGAAAAAAAAGAGATGAATCTACCGCTTCAGGAAAATGCGGCACCTTCCAAAATAAGTTTTGATTACAGTAAAGGGGATGGAGAAACCAGTTATTTAGAGTTGATATTTAAAGATGAGGAAGTTCGCGAAACTTTTAGAGATATTGAAAAACTAAAGCCAGGAGCACCCATAGAAATGCAGGTGAAAATTGGTAAATCCTATAATTCCTGTACTATTACACTTAAAGGAAACGGAAAAGAATTACCAGTGAAATTCACTACTTATCAGAATTAGTCTTGTACAAAAAAACACCAGTTTTCGAATCGTATTTACTAAAAGAATATACAAAACAGAATCATTGTTATGGGAAAAACATTTGTATACAATACAGGAGCAGCGGCCGATGATATAAAAAAAGAAGACCTACGAGTGACTTTTGGAATTTTTATAGACGGCACACTCAATAATAAGACGAATACCGATATGCGTAACAAGCATAGCCGAGGTAAAGATGCAGAGGGAAATATTGATTATTCAAAAGATAATGCGACGCTGGAAAGTGAAGACGAAAAAAAATATAAAAAAATAAAGAATAAAGGACGGATAGAAGAACTTCTTTCCAAGAAAAATAAAACGCCTGCTGAGGAAGCGGAGTTTAAAGCTATTGATGAAAGAGACAAATATCTCGTTGCCTCCTATAGAGTCCCTTTAAATGAGTTTGGTCTGGATCGTATGGGAACAGATAACAGCTATAGTAACGATTACACCAATGTGGCACGTATGTGGCAATGTTGTGAACAAAAAAAATACGCCATTTATGTACCGGGTATGGGAACAGATCACCTCATGCGCGACAGTACAGACGGTTTTGCCTTTGGTTCGGGACAAACAGGTATACGTGCCAGAGTGCGTAACGCTTGTGAGCAAATTGCCGATAAAGTAGCAGAGAAGATGGCAGAGAGTGATGATGCGACAAAACTTGCTCAAATCACACTTGATGTATTTGGATTCAGCCGAGGTGCTGCTACGTCCAGAAATCTGGTCTACGAGGTAAACCATGATAGTGGTTACGCAAATGCAGTGAAAAAACAAATCCCTTGTGGAGTAGAATATATTGAAAGACCCTATTCGGAATCCGGTAGTGTACGCATACAAAAAATGCGAAATGCCTTTGTAGATGTCGATAATTACGAGATAGACAACAGTTATTTAATAAGAGATCAGCTCCCTAAGATGGGGCATTTAGGATACAGTTTGCTAAAAAAAACCAGCCTTGATTTTGATGATTTGAAAAATGTAGAGATTGTTGTCCGGTTTGTGGGGATATATGATACCGTTTCGTCTTATTTTGAGGAGAATGGTGTTCGGGATCATTATGACGATTATGGAAATGTGAAAGACGAAGGAGGCAAACTCATAAAAGAAGCCTGGTCAACACATTTTAATGATGATATTGCCGAGCTGCATCTGAATAATTTATACTGTCAAAAAGTAGTACACTTTACAGCAAAAGACGAACATCGTCAAAATTTTGCTCTTACCCGAATCAATCAAATTCCCGGCAGATACATCGAAAAAAATTTTCCGGGAGTACATTGCGATATAGGTGGAGCTTACATGACCGAGAAAGAAGTTGTCGATGAAATCGGAACTCAGATGAAAGACAGACATTATGTTTCTGTTTTTCCAAATGGTTTTTTTGATGATAAAATGGGGTTAGAAGCACTAAGAAGAGACCTGATTAGACAGTATTGGTATAAAGAAGATCAAATTGAAACGAAAATTCAATGGAGTTTTCCGCCTTATAGTAAACTTACAGGCACCCGTGGAAAAAAAATAGAAGGCACCGAAGATCAGTATGAAGGAGTCAAAAAAGAGTATAGTTATATTCCGCTGCACTTTATGGAAACGTATGCCAGAAGTACTGAAATGAAGGAGTATTTTGTAGAAGAAACAGCTGTGAAATTTCCATTAGATGATTTTCTAACAGATGTAGAAAGCTATTTAACACCTTACGCCTTGGATGAAACCAACGAGGTGAAAGAATGGGATTTCATCAGTGACGAAGTAATCGAACAAAAAAGACTGGAAAGGATAGAAAAGGAGAGACGAGATGCTGAAATGTTGGATATAGAGCAAAAACTCAAAACTCATAATTATGAATTCGAAGAGCTCAAGATAGCAGTCGACAATTTACGGGTAGAGCAATATAAACCTAAATTAGACTTTGAGAAGCTTAAAATGCCGCAAAAAGAACCTGAAATGAAAGTAATTGATATAGAAGGTGTTACTGTTGTTGGTTACAGTTCGCAAACCATGTTGAGAAAGTTAAGGAATGAATACCTGCATTGGTCCTCAACAAGAGATTGGTTCGGGATGCAGCCCAATGAAGGCAGAAAAAGAAAAATACATTAAAGGATGACCTATTTAGATTACGATGTTGTATTCCCTCAGCTTGATAAAATAAATGAGTTTGTATTTGAAACGGTAACAACAGATTTCTCGAATCCAAAAAAGATAAAAAAAATAAATTACACCCGAAAGATTGCTATCACAAGATACAAAGATAACGGAAATGATAAGTTGTTTCAGTTATTTCTTTCCGAGATCGAAATCACAAGTAATTTATCTACAGAGAATATTATTTTTCTCAAAAGAATAGGAGCTGCTTTTGACGAAGTTGAAGTAGAAGTAAATAACTATGGCAAAATAATCAAAATAGTAAACTTTGAGGAACTGGGAAAGCGATGGGAAATTGTTCGTGCCAAATTGGCCATAGATAATGTTGGTTTTGTTGTAGAATCGTACCTGCAGGATATTAGCAGTTCGGTAGAAGACGAGCAAAAAATGATAACCTTCTTCTCCGATTATAAAATGTTTGGTTTGTATTTTTTTTAGTTTATATCGAAACCCATCTCCTATTGAGCGGCAAAAAAAATTAATAGATTGTGGGAGTATTGTAATGTTCGAACAGATTCATCCAAAAGATGAAAAATTGGACACCTACTTTGTATCAGGAAAACCTTTTGAAGAGAGTACAGAGACAGATAGCATAAAATATGATGGTACTTTAGAGTACAGAGAACATCAGATAGAATTGGCAACATTAGAAATAGAAAAAGAAAGATTGAGCATTTTGTATAACATTAATAAAACATCACTCTAATGGCAAAACCAGATAATACTCAAAAACGAAAAGAACGCGAGGAAAAAGAGGAAGCCGAGGATGGCTTAAAATTTGTTATCGACGGAGCCAAACTAAAATGTGACTTATGTACCGTTCCGGAGGGCGACTTAAAAGTAAATTTTGACACCCCTACTATACAAGACAAAAAAGTAGCAACGATTGTCGAGAAAGACAAAAAAAGTGTAATCTTTAAAGGCAACTGCAAAAAAAGCCCGCAGAGTTCAAGTCCATGCGCTTCAGTAATGCAGCTTGCCGACTGGAAAGATGTGGGAACAGTGTATTTTCAGGAAAAATTTCCATTACTTCTTAAAAGTACAATTAAATGCAATTATGGAGGAGTCGATATTAAAATCACAGACTCTGCGCAACGCAATGCACCAGAAAAGATTGATACTACAGCTGCGCCAGTGCCAGATTTAGAAAAAAGAATTGTAGAACTTTACTGGACGTATAATGACACCAAATTAGCTAAAAAGTCGAGATTTTATGTAGACATGAATTTGGTTGTAAAGACCTTGAATTATAAAGAAGGGGAGAGTGTCATAGTATCTATAAAAAGTGAAGATGGGAAACCGTTAACGGATAATTTAACTGAATTAAATCTTACAGGAACTGTTGGTAAAAGTGATACTGTAATTTTTGAAAAGGTCCTAAAAGACTATACTCTAAATTTATTAGAAACAGATAATTAAGGAGGAACAAAAAACGAAAATAAAGCAAGTAAGAAAAATTATGGATTTTGAAAAGATAATTCCAATAGAATTAATGCAACGTAATATTGTAGCTAGTGTTGGGGGTGTTCAGGCAAGGGTAGTAGCAGCCACAAGACCAAAATGGGATGATATGATAAAGAATTATCCAAACACATCGGTAGATACAGTTAAACTTTATAATGATATAGGTAATGGTTTAATAGATTTATACAAAAAAGCACCCGAAGATTGGGAAAACACTTGTTCTTTTAGGATGAGTAGAGGGTTAAATTTAAGTGGTTTCAAACTTCCAAAAGATAATTCAAAATATAGAGAAAAAGGTTCTAGCGGTGGGGTACATGTAGGAACAAGTACGGGAGTGACAAAAAACTATTATTGGTATAGAGTAAAAGAATTGGGAAAATATTTAGAAGACCATTTAGGGGCTCCTGAGTTTGATGTAACACTTAAGAGAGCTAATTTAGGCGAAATAAAAGTTGGTTTGTCAACGACAGATTGGAGTAAGCTCAGTAAACTGAAAGGAATTGTTATGTTTAAAGTTTCAGGATGGGGAAATGCTTCAGGGCATTTTACTTTGTGGGATGGTAAAAACTTAATATATCCCGGAGATCCACGTCATGATGATCCTTCTAGTGAGCTTTATTATTTTAATATGAAATATGAAGCCTATCATCCTATCAAGAAGAAAAATATTGTTATACAAACAGATGAAATAAAGTTATGGGAATTAAAATAAAAAAGAATAACTATTTATTGTTATTTGTGCTTTTAATTTTTACAAAAGCAATAGGGCAGAATAAAGTAGCAGAAATAAAAAAATATGCTTTTAATAAATGTTTAAGCTACAATTATCAAAAAATTGATTCAACCTTTTATAACACTTATAAAGATGCTTCAGGAGTTCAAATTTCAATAAACGGTAATTTTTTAGAAGATGATGAGCTTAAAAATAAAGTAATAGATTATGCTATTGCAGTAACTGGTTTGTATTATTCTCAGAAAAATAATTTGCACTTTGAGACAGGAGACAGAAATATTGTTCTTTGTAATTGTTTTGCTTTTTATGAATCCAAAGGTTTGGATTTATTTGTTCACAAAATACTAGCAAAAAGATAGTTAATGATACTTTAGATTTTAATGAATTGTTTAAGTATAAAGAAAGCAAAGAATGTTTTCATTGTCTCCGAATAAATATTCTTTAGAAAAATGCTTAGAAATGAACAAGAACAAGCAAAAATTCCAATGGAACTAAAATGAAATTATCGCTATTAGTTATATTGCTAATGCATAAAATTTAGTACTCTCAGTCAAAAGAAGAGACAAAATCTAAAAAGAAATGACAAACAAATTTATAGTTTTTTTTTTTTTTCAATTTCACTACATAGTCAGAGCCTTAAAATTTTAAAAGATTCAGTATTTGTAGATTCTGGCTTTTTGATAATTGAAGAGTTAAAAATCAATCCGAATAATGAAAAGATAAATAATAAAGTATATGCAATTACGCAGAATACTTACGAAATATTTGATAAATCTTTTGTTGGTAGGCCTGAGGATAGAATCAGAATGAATAAAGATACGCTCTCTAAACGTATTTTGAACAATACTTTACGAGAGTCAAATTCGGGATTTGAACATTATGAAATTTACTATGATAAAAATAAGATCGTTAGTTTTTCGATCGGAATTCAATCTTATGGATCACCGTGGGAAGCAATTCAGTATTATTGTTTTGATCTGAATAATGGTAAACGAGTTGGAGTAGATTTATTTGTAGATAAACCTGGACTGTTAAAAAAAATTAGAAAAAAATTAAAAGATCAGGACATTAATTTACCATTAAAACCAAGTGATTTATTAAATTTTAGAATAATCATAGATAAAAGTAAAAGCGTTCCGGACTTTTATTTTTCAATTTTTGATACTAAAAATTATAGGAACAGTGGATATGAAGAGTTTAGTGTTCATTTTGAATGGAGAGAAATTGAAAGCTATATCGTGCCGGTATTCAAAAAGAGATTATTGACTAAATAAAAAAAATAAAAGAAGGAATAGTTTTTTATAGTGGTATTGTTTTTTTGTAACTGTTTTGCTTTTTACGAATCTAAAGAAGGGGATAAATTCATAAAAAAAGTACTGAAAAAATAAGAAAGAGTCCGGTAAGATTTTTTTTATACAACTATTTTGGTTGTAGAAGAAAAAGATGAATTTTCTGTCAGCCCCCGTAAATACTGGATTCTTACATTTTGGATTGGCTTAAAGCAATATTTTTTCTTTATTTCTATGAAAAAGATTACGAATTAACTTGTTTTTCAAAATTGTATTTGTATATTCGTACAAATATTGATTGCGAATCACCCTCATCTTCCTACAAGAAGCAATTATAATAAGTACGTTAGTACAAAAAGAGGTATTCTAAAATCATGTAGAATACCTCTTTTTTTTGTTCATACTAGTCATACAAAAGGAAAGAGGATTCTAAAAAACAATTTTTAACAACTTAAATTTTTTATTATGGCATTTAAAGCAGTTTTAGAATTCGAAGGAAACGAGTACCAAGTATTATTTTCAAAAGTTGATATGTTAAGACATACTGACGGTAAAGGAGCTGTTTCTTCTGAAATTAAAGGAGGAAGATTAAACTTAAGAGTTAAATCTACAGACAACACTACAGTTATCGAACAAGCGGTAAACAGTCAACACAAACCAGTAAGCGGAAAAGTAAAATTTTTCAAAGCTGACTCTGAGCAAGTAATGAAAGAACTTTCTTTTGAAAATGCTTTTATTGTATTCTTTAGCGAGCAGTTAGACGCTTTGGCTGAAACTCCAATGACTACTGAGATTACATTCTCTGCAGAGAAAATTACATTAGGTAATGCTACATTAGATAACAACTGGGCTAAAATCTAATTTTAGCTAGTTGGTGAAACAAGAAGCGATACGATATCGCTTCTTGTTTTCTTAAAAATAAAAAGATACTGATTTTTAACCCTTAAATTTAGCGGTTCAGTTGAAGGAATATCTTAGAAAAAGATTTTCGCTCGTACTGTTTTTAGTTCCATTATCTGAAAGTTGAAATAATTTTTTCTTTTTATGCAGTAGATAAGTGTATTTCTAAAATATACTTTTTCTAAGGGATTTTATATTAAAGCAATTTTAATAGGGATGCCTTCTTAATAAAATAACCCCCAAACCCCAATGATACCACAAAAAGTAACCTACGAAATAAATCCCCAAAAGAGATATTGTTTTATGACTATTGAGGTATCTCAATCTAAATAAACAATCTCATGGCTAAATCTTCATCTTCAGGAAAACATAAGAACGCCAGTTCATTAGGTGTCAAAGGACCTCAGTATAATAGACAAACAGGTCAGTGGGAAAATACGGATAAAGTGGGTGCAATGATGCAAAGAAGAAGCCCGCAAGGTAATCGTGTAGCCGAAGATGTTAAAGCTAAAGCTATAAGTGCACCACCTAAAAAAGAAAAACCGGTTCACCATCAGTTTTTAACCACAATTGCAGTCGAAATATATGATTTTGCAAAAGCAAAAGGTGCATCCTCCCAAGGAGCATTATTGGTATTGGCACAGGCAAGTTTAGAAAGTGGATATGGAGCATCTGCAATAAAACATGGGGACTATAACTTATTTGGAGTTATGGGAAAACCCTTTAAAAGAAGTACCAGTCATGGTACCGTTAAAGATTACTCCAATTTGGGTGGTTATCAGGCCGCTTTAACGGATTATTTTAACAAAATTGACAAAAACTGGAGCCATTTTTCCAGTATAATAAAAAATGACACCATAACCGCAGATGACATTGATAAGGCTTTTAATACCGGAACATATTATCCTACAGCCAAAGAAAGACATGGAGGAAAGTACGCCTATAATGCTGATATGGACAGCAGTGGTGCTAATCATTATGGAGAGCATCTGCTCAAACAAATAGGCGGAGTAAAGAAGCGTTTCAAAAATAGTTTAGACTTTCAAATAGAGGCTAATAAAGAAAGGTTAAAGGAAATAAATACAATCCTGACAGGCAATTCACTTTTGTTTACTGATCCCGTAAAAAGTACACTGGAAGAAGAAAAAAGACAGTTGGTGATTCAGAACGAAAAATTTAACACCGTTTCAAATGAAATTAACTAGCGAACTTAAATTACTTATAATCTTAACTTTTTTTGTTTTTCTTGGATGTAATTCGAAGAATAAAGAAAATGTTATTTCGATAAATGAAATTAAGAAGGAACAGGTAAAATTTGAAATTGACAGTTTAGAAGTTAAAGACCGAAAGGGACTTTTATATACCATTAAATATTATAAAGATAGTATTTATGTGAACCAGGGGAGACATAACATTATTAGAATCGCATATCCAAATCGATTCGATAATGTATTTCCCATAAATGGTCTTATTGCCAATGATAAATCGACAAACGTTTACATCACAAACAATCATATTCTTTTATTGCCCCTGAATGAGGTAAATAATAGAATAAATCTGATTGCAATTGATTTAGTTAATAAAAAAGAAATTAATTATCAGTTCAAACAAAGATCTGATATCATTACTACCGGGATTAATTCTTTTTATTTTAATGAAAAAAACAACATAATTATAAGCGCGAACAGCTTAAATTATGAAGGAAAAACAACCGTTCATTATTACAAAATTGGTAAAAATTTAATTACGCATCAAGGCACTAAAGAGTTGAATTTAACCCCCGAAATGTTAGAGAACAACGAGACATTGTTGAAGTTTTTAAATACCGATAATAATAACATTCCTTAAATATAATAATCGATACAAGATTTATAAAAATTAAATAACACCACACTGATCCGATAGACATAAATAGTTAGTACTAACTAAAAAGATTAAAATAATGATACCACAAACCATAATTTTTGGAATAGATTCCAAGAGAATAAGTCATTTTACCAGTATAGAATTGGTACAAGTGATAAACGATCACCATCGATTTGAAATTCGTGTTCCCCATGCCGTTGTCGAAAGTCCTTTGGCTTACACTCTTGAAAATGCTCAGGCCTGGCTGGGTAAAGTGGTACACATCATGCTTGAAGACAAAAACAACTTTTTAGGAGTAGTGACCAATATCGATTTTGATCAGGAAATGGGACATTCGGGTAACCATATTGTCGTATCGGGTTATTCAAAGACCATCTTGCTGGAGTCCGGTGAAAAGCTGCATTCCTGGGAAGAAATGAATTTAAAAGATATCGTTAAAGAAGCCATAAAAAATGGAGCAGCGGAGCAGTTACAAAATGAGGTAAACCCTGAATATTCCAGCAAAATGGACTATCAGAATCAATACCTTGAAACCGATTTTCAGTTCATTCAGCGATTGGCAAAACAATACAATGAATGGTTGTATTATGATGGAGAGAAGTTAATCTTCGGTAAACCTAAAAGTTTCGACAAGCCGATTTCTCTGACCTACAATAGTGATATCTCAAAACTAAAAATATCCGTACAGGCGGTACCAAATAAATTTAGTGCTTTTACTTATAACGAAAGCGCTGACAAACGTTATACCGCAAAATCGAAAGACACGGTAGGCGGTTTGCCAAAATTAGGCAATGAAGCTTTTGCTACTTCAAAAGAGGTATTTGCAACACCGGCATTTACACACGGGATAGTGAGTACAGGCGACGATTTGGTTTTAGAATCTTTCTTAAAAAAGAAACAGGAAAGCGCTGCTGCCGATACCAATTACGTTTCGGCAACTACTAAAAATACCAAATTAAAAATAGGAAGCATAGTCAACATAAAATCTAGTGTTTTAGAAAACGAAAGTATGATAACACAAGAAGTAGGCTCCTATATTATTACCGAAATTAGCCACTATGCGACCCATTTAGGAGAATACGAAAATAACTTCAGAGCGATACCTTCAAAAGTATTGAGTCTTCCGGAACCTGATGTAGCTTATCCAATAGCACAAACACAGCAAGCTCTGGTAGAAAGCAATACAGATCCTAAAAACAAAGGAAGAATTAGAGTGCAAATGCTTTGGCAGCAAGGTACTTCTATGAAAACGGCCTGGCTTCGTGTTCTAACTCCGGATGCAGGAAGCAGCGGAAAAGTAGCAAGTAACAGAGGAATGGTATTTATTCCGGATGTAGGGGATCATGTTATGGTTCATTTCCGTTATGGAGATCCAAACAGACCTTTCATTTTGGGAAGTGTATTTCATGGAAAAAGTGGTGGAGGCGGTGGCCAGGATAACAACAAAAGGAGTTTTGCGACCAGAGGTGGTACTTCTTTAGTTTTAGATGAAGGAGATAATAGTTTTACCGCAACAGACCCAAGTGGTAATATGGTAAAACTTAACGGTGACGGGACCATGACCATTTATGCTCCAAACAAAATAGACGTTTTGTCTAAAGAAATTAACATTCTTGCTGATGAAAAGGTAAATATAAATGGTATAAATGAGGTCAATGTCGACAGTAAAAAAATAGTTGCTGTTGGTACGGATGAGGTGAGTGTGAAAAGTGACACTCAAATCGGTAATGAAGCGCCAAGTATCAATATAAAAGGTAAAAATACCATTTTGGCAGAAGGAAAGGTTGTTGACATAGACGGTAAAACAATGACCAATGTTAAAGGTGGAGTGGTGAACTTAAATTAGAATTTAAAAATGCATAATACGCACAATCCTATCGCTGTAAGAGTCGAGAACATTCAGAAAATCTGGAACAAAACCCGAAAAGAAAAGCCAAAAGCTAAAGTATTCAGTATGGTTTGTTTTAAGGATGATTTTCCTTTATTGGATGCTTTCATTCACTTAGAATCTTCCGCTTATGGTAAATCCGAAGATTCGTTTGTTGCTTTTGTTGTTGATTTTGATGATAAAAAAGATTTTTACAGCACGATCATAGAGCAATGGATTGTAACTTTTGAAGAAGATCTGAAAAAAAATCCCAATTGGAATTGGAAAGATTTTGCCACTTTTAAAGAAGTACTTCCGGAAATTAATCACCTTAGTATTGAAAGTCTGAAGGAATTCTACATCAAAATGCTCATTAGTTTTAAAGAATTTGAAGCAAAAACAGGAAATCTTTTGATCGTAAGTTTATTAATCAAAAAAGTTAGCAATGCCGATTTGTTGACCGAAAGTCTCAATGAACTGGCCGTTTTATTGCCGGAAAATATAGGTTTTCTGTTTTTGGATTATCAGGAAAGACAGCAGTATCGCGATGTAGTTTTTGCAGCAAAGGAAAACGGAACCATCATAGAAATTCCAAATCAGGAAATAAACAAAGCTTACAAAGAAATAGCTACACAAGGAAATCCAAATGATCCACAGGTACGCTACCGAAAATGTTTGTTTGAAATTGGTGAGGCAGCAAAAAATAAAAAGCAGGAGAAAGTAAAAAAACTGGGGAATGAACTTATCGACATTAGTAAAAGCACCGGAGAAACCAGCTTTTGGGCTTCGTCTTATTTGATCTATGCCAGCTTTTTATTCCAATTTAAAGACGAGAAGGAGCTTATTCATGAGCTATTGGATAAAGGAATAAAAATTACGACTCCGTTTTATAAAGAGAAAGATGATGTCGCGGGAATTTTAATGCAGCTATTAGTTTACAAAGGTTCGCATCATAGTATTATTGGAAATACAGATACTGCGATTGATTATTTTTTAAAACAAGTAGCAATTGCTAAGGAAATAAATCAGGAAATGCAGGTGATCAACGGGTACAATTATGCATTACTGCTGGCTGCCAAGAAAAAAGGCAGTCGATATACCGAAATTTTAAATGATGCTTTTGAGTATGGATACGCACTAACCGACGAAACCCTTAAAATTGTCAACTTTACTTTTATTGCTGACAGTTATTTAGAGAGTGATCCTAAAATTGGATATTCAGAAAAAGAAGCTGTTTTTAAACGAATGGTACTCATTTTTGGAGAAAACTGGAACGACAATCCAAAGCAAATAGCCAAACAGATACAAGAGGAATATCAATTAAGCAACACCTATTAATTATGTTACTAACCGATAATCATTTGACCATTGTGGTGGGGATAGACATCCATTTTACTACCCTGCCTCCATTTAACCCGTTTCATCCTTATATAGGTATTGTGATGGATCCTTTTGATTACGTTCCGTTTTTAGGTGCCACTGTGCATGTAAATGGTTTTAAACGTGGAAACTCAGATACCAGCGGGATCATAATTCCGTTGGTACATATTCCCCTTTTTACACCACCCTGGCTTATGACACCCATCATAGGCCATGAAAGTATGAATTTTTTCGCCTCACAAACCGTTTTTTCAGACGGTACGAGGATGAGTCCCAAAGGACATATGCTAATGACCTGTAATGATATCGGCATCCCCCTATCGATGTCTTTAGGGAAAACCAAAATAGGCAAGAAGATGCTACCGTTTGCCCCAACCCTTTTTGCCCCAACCTCGTTTTCATTGCCTATCCCAACGGGGAAACCCGTAATGGTTGGTGGACCCTATCCTCCCGATTGGGGAGGAGTCCTTACAGGCTTATTAGCTAGTATTGGTTTTAGTACCTTGATGAAAGTCGGAAAAAAAGCATTCAATAAACTTCTTAAAGGAGCGATAGGCCCTAATAAACTTAGTCGATTATTGTGTAAAGCAGGATTCGAACCCGTTAACCTTATTAATGGCGCCGTGATTTATGAAGGAAGCGATTTCGAACTCGCCAGTCCGATTCCTTTAAACTGGGAACGCAGTTGGTATTCAGACTCCCAATATGTAGGATGGCTGGGTCATGGTGTGCATTGCGTATACGACAGAGCGGTAGAGTTGTACCCAGAAGACGATGCCCTTGGACTTCGTATGGATGACGGACGAGTTGTGGCTTTTCCAATGCTGTTGCCCGAAGAAGAATTTTATTTACGTCAGGAAAAAATAACCCTGAAAAGAACACTAGAAGGTTATACTGCCTATGAACATAAAAGTAAACTCTTGTATGAGTTTACCCTTTTTAATGGTAAAAAATATCAGCTTACAAAAATAAACAATCCAAACGGACTTTTCATCATTTTTGAATTTACAGCAAACCGTTTGAAAAAAATAATCGATGCAGCTGGCAGAGAGATCAAAGTAAGTACTAAGGACGGATTTATTCAGAAGTTAGAACTTGTTGGACCGGAAGAAGACGAGCTTTTGGTAGCCTACGAGTACGATCAGGACGGTAACATTAGTGCTATTATCGATGCGCTTCGAAAAGCTACTGTGATCACTTACGAGAACCATTTGATGGTAGAGAAAACAGATCGAAACGGACAAACTTTTTATTGGGAATACGATAATGAAAATCGTTGTACACATACCTGGGGTGATGGCGGATGGCAGGAAGGATGGCTGGAATACCACCCGGAGGAAGGTTACAACTTAGTAACGGATGCTAATCTGGCCGTAACTACTTATTATTATGAACCAAGTCAATTGGTTACACAGGTAAAAGATCCAATGGGGAACAGTACCTTTTACGACTACACCGAGTTTATGGAACTCTATCGGGAGATTGACCCCGAAGGACGTATACTAGGATTTAATTACGATGACAGAGGGAATACAACCGGTACCGTTTATCCGGATGGAACAGAAGAAATCATGATTTATGATGAGGAGGATCGTCCATCAATTGCTATAGATCCGGAAGGGAACAAAACGGTTTATCTGTACAAAGAAGACAGACCGGATCAGCTCAAAACGATTATCGCTCCGGATAAAACCACTACCCATTTTAGTTATCACGATAATGGATTATTGGCGACAGTAGCCAAAAACAACAATAAACTTGAATTGATTTATGACGATCAATTCAACCTGATAGAATTGCGTGAGAATAGTGAAAAGTTAAAATCATGGGAGTACGACCATCGTGGGCGCGTACAGACGATTTACACCCCAATGCAAATGGCTGATTATTTTAGCTACGATGCATTGGATCGCGTAAGACAAATTGTTGAAAAAGACAGCAATGTCATACAATTCACGTACAACAATTATGATGATGTAATAGCTTTAAAAGACAATAAGAATAATATTAAGTTTAGTTACACCCCAATGGGAAGCCTTGCTACGCGTGAGCAAAATGGTGTAAAAGTGCGTTTTGATTACGACAAAATGGAGCAGCTACAAGGCATCAAAAACGAAGATAATGAAGTCTACTATTTTTCCCGAAACAAAGCTGGACAAATTGTAAAAGAAACCGCTTTTGACGGTATGGTGAAAAAGTACCAGCGTAATCTCTCTGGAGAAGTCACCAGAATCGACCATGGTAATGGCAGATTTACCGAATATGAACAAGACGTCTTAGGACGCATAACCAGAGTCAATTATCAAGATGGAAGTTGGGAAGCTTATAGCTACAACAAAAACGGACTTTTAACAGAGGCCGTAAATCAAAACATAAGCATATTTTTTGAGCGTGATGAAATGGGGCGTATCGTAAAAGAAACCCAGAAACAACAGCTAGACAAAAATGATAACGCCATTATCCTTACCTCGACTTATAACAAATTGGGGCAGCGTATAGATATAAATAGCTCATTAGGAGCAGAGATCAATACTCATTACGATTCAAAAGGACAGTTGGAGCGCATAGAAGCCCAAAGCAACGAGCTTAAAGAACAACATCAGAAGTGGGAAACTACTCTGAAACGAGATGAACTGGGAAGAGAAATAGAGCGATTTACCACAGGCGGACTCCACATCAAAACTAGTTACAACAACAACGGAAAACAAAAGGAGCAGGAAGTATTTGCCAATGGCAAACGCACCGGATCACGATATTACAACTGGGATACCAATCAGCAATTGCGCAGTGCGGTAAACCAAATGACCTCCAATATCACCTACTTTGATTATGATGATTTTGGTAATTTGGCGAAGGCCGATTATAATGGTAAAGAGCAGCTTTACAAAACTCCTGATGCAGTAGGAAACCTTTATAAAACTCCAGATCGCAGTGATCGTAAGTACGGTAAAGGCGGTAAGCTGTTACAGGATGAAAAGTACCATTACAAATACGACGAACTGGGCAACTTGGTACATAAAAGTTCCAGAAATATCAATGAAGAGCTAAGATTCGAAGAACCAACCAACTGGATCGATAAACTGGCGGGCAACAAAACCGAAGAAACCAGATTACAGCAAGAACACCAGCGATGGCAGGATGGAGATACCACCTACAACTGGCAGGCAAATGGAAGATTAGAAAGTGTAACTAATCCTGATGGAAAGAAAGTACATTTTGAGTACGATGCATTAGGAAGGCGTACGGCAAAAATTGCAAACCAAAAAATAAATCGTTATGTTTGGGATGGAAACGTTCTTATTCACGAATGGAAGTACGACCTAAGCGAAAGACCTAAACTCATTGTTGAAAACGATGAGTTAGTGTATGATAAACCAGAACCGATTGAGAATTTAATCACATGGGTGTATCAGGAAGGTTCATTTGTACCAATTGCCAAGATTGTAGGAGAAAAGAAGTATTCTATCATCAATGATTATATTGGAAGACCTGTGCAGGTTTATAATGAGAAAGGAGATGTAGTTTGGGAGACTGATTACGATATTTATGGGGATTTGCGCAATCTGAAAGGAGATCGAAGCTTTATTCCTTTTAGACAGTTGGGGCAGTATGAGGATGGAGAAACTGGGCTTTATTATAACAGGTTTAGGTATTATTCTCCAGATACTGGTGGATATATTTCACAGGATCCCATAAGGTTATCTGGAGGTTCGAAGCTTTATAGTTACGTAAATAACACAAATAGTTATACCGATCTATTTGGATTAATGCCTTGGGAGCCAGGTACACCTAAGCCTAAAGGCTGGAGATTGCCAAAGAATGGTACTTGGTCTGGTGAGGCAGGTCATTCAGATTTTATACCTAATAATCCAAGTGATTTAGGAATTGGTGCAGATGATAAGGTTCCATTCTCTAAGGGAACACCAGATTTTGGTAGTTATTCGGAAAGAAGTTTTGATGTCCCAAATATGACAGGAGTTCATGAAACTGATATGCCATTAATTCATAAAAAAATGGCTGAGTTATATCCTGAAGAGTTTAAAAATCAAACGGCCGCTAAGAATTGGTTATCTGACGAAGGATTAATACCTCACCATTTTCAAGGAGATAGTGTTCAATTGGTTCCTTCAAGTTTGCACGGTGGTGTAAGACATACGGGGAGTGCGGCGGTACTAAGGTGTAATTAATAAATTAAAAAATAATATGGAAGAAATTTTTGAAGCATTAGGAGGCTTAAGAAATATAAAGAATATTTCTAATGCTGTATTAGACAATGAAGATATAGCAAGTATAGAAAAATCGATAGACTCACACTTACCGGATGATTATAAATCTTATCTTAAAGATTATGGATTAAAAGGGTTTAATGAATCTGTGTTTTTCAAACCATTGAACACTGAAGCAATTTATATCCATGATGAAATATTGGGGATTCCAAATTTTGTGTTTAAAGGTTCTTATGTGGACTCTTTTTTCGGAAAAGTTGAAAATTCACCAAAAGATATCTTTAAAAATCTAAATATGTATCAGGATAGAATTCCTAAAAAATGTTTACCAATAGGGGGTGATGGATTAGGGAATTTGATATTAATAAGATTAACAGAGAATAATTATTCTAATATTTTATTTTGGGATCATGAAAATGAATGGGACGAAGAAGATTACGAAGAAGAATCGGAAGGAAGGAGCTTTGAAGAGAATATAAAATATCAAAATACCTATCTCATAGGAGATAACTTTACTAATTTTTTAGAAAGATTAGAGGTAAAACCTGAAATGTAAGATTTAAAAGGGTTTAAGAAAATACCTGGACTATATAGAAAAGTTTAAAAAAAATGGACAGTTTACAATAATATTTTCTGTAAGTTGGATATTGAAAATATTTATTATTTACAGGAATTATCTTAATCTTGAATTGCTAGATCATAAAAAAAAACTAAACCCCGCTCATTTTTCAGCGGGGTTTGTTGTTTAAAGCGCACAGAGACCACTATATCTTAAGTGAGCCTTTTATTAATTATACCCAACGGATTATGGTTTTAGTTAAAATACCACATAGTTTACTTTGTCAATACCAGTATTTCCTGTTTTTGAATCATAAGCATACACGGTTATTTGGTAGTTTCCCGGTTGTGAAATCAACAAATCGCCTTCCAGTAAATTGGTTGAAACTAACTTTAGATTAACTTCATGAAGCAGTTTTCCATCTTTATGAATTATTGCTTTTGTTTCTATTTTATCTGAATCCCAAATACCGCCTTTTTCAATGATACAGCCGCACATCATGACAATATTTGCCTGTATTTGAAAAGGTTTGTCGCTTATTGATTTTAAAGCAATGTACTGATGGGTTCTGGGTTTTAAAATATCAATAATAAATCCGGGAATTTCTAAAATGATTCCGTCACCCAGTATGTCTTTGCCCGGAATTAACCAAATTTCAGTACTTACTAAAGTCTGTGCCTGTTTGTTGTTATAAGGAGAATGTACTTCAATGCTCACAAAGGTTGGTTCCTCAATATCTATAGAAGCCGTAAATTTTGCTGTTGCATCGTCTGTAATGACCGTATTTCTTTCTTTAGGAAACTTCATGATCAAATCTGTGTTTCCCGTACTTCCGCTTGTTTTTCCTTCCGCCAGTATACTGTTATTGGTTTTATTTCTTACGATTACATAAGCACCGCCCAAAGAACTGCCAATAAATTTGGCATCCTTTGCTTTAGCTCTGACAATAATTTTAGTTTCTTTGGCATATCCTGAAAAGCAGAATATCGATAATAGAATGATGATTAGATGTTTCATTTTTAGGTTTTTAAAATTGCTTTTGAATATTCTTGTTTAAATCTGTAGTAAAATGTGGTTTTATCCAGAGCTTCATCGATCTCGTCCAGATATTTAAGAATACCTAAATCGTGATCCAATACACTTAATATAGTAGCCTCACAGCTGTTCCATATCAATTCAAATTGCGGCAGAGAATGAATTGATTTTTCAGAGAGAGAAACCATTTGTTTTCTTTTGTCCTGCTGATCTTTTTCTACAATTAAATAACCTTTTGAACTCATATTTTTTACAGTCATAACGAGAGTGGGATGCGCGTATCCCAGACTATCGGCTATTTCAGCAATGGACAGTTTTCCTTTATCCCGTAGAAGCATAAAAATCAGATACCAATGTGGTTCAATTTCGATGTTGTTTTCTTTGTAGAATTTCTTGACACTATAAGATATTTTATCACTGATTCTTTTCATCCTGGAATCCAATGCTTTGTACCCTAAATTTTTTAAAAAATCTGAATTCATGTGTTTTATTATTTAGAACTAAAGTAATAAAAAATATTCATAACTATATAGTTGACTATATAATTTAATTAAAAGAAACCCAAGTGATACTAAAATTGGGTATTTGGTAAGAACGTTTGCTTATAGATTTCAATCGAAATTCACAAAATGCGTAAAACTACTCAAGTATTATTTGTTTTTATTTTCTTACATTAGAACTGAAAAAAAACAGAAAAATGGAAAATCAAAGTCAATTTGATGGGTTAGGAACTTTTGAGCATATCGTAGTTTTAATGCTGGAAAACCGTTCGTTCGACAATCTTTTAGGATATCTCTATGAAAAAGAGGAAGTGCCGACAAATAAGTCTTTTGACGGACTTTATAATCCGGAAATTGATTATGCCAATCCGATACCCCCAAGAGTGACTAATACTTTAGGGAATAAAAGTATTTCACCTTCACGGGCTGCAAATTACCAGACACCTTATCCGGATCCAGGTGAAGAGTATCCACATGTAAATACGCAGCTTTTTAACAACATTGAGCCTTCGTCTAATGTCGGTTTATCTGATTATTTAATGACAAAACCTTACAATCTGCCTAATCCTGTGCCTCCTAAGGCTGGTATGAATGGTTTTGTCAACGATTACGAAAGTAATCTGAGGGCAACCTATCGTATTGACAGCCCCACATACGAACAGTATGAGGTAATCATGCAGTGTTTTCAGCCCGATCAGATTCCGGCAATGGCAACTTTGGCTAAGGAATTTGCGGTTTTTGATCATTGGTATTGTTCAGTACCGAGTCAGACTTACTGCAATAGGGCTTTTTGGCATGCTGCCAGTTCAGGAGGTAAAGTGATTAATCCTCTTGGTGAGGATGGGAGCGGACTTCCCGGAATTGATGCTGACTTGCATGATATGGATTCGTGGATCAAAGAGGTTTGGTCGCTTCCAACTATTTTTGAACGCATGAATGAAAAGGATGTCTCCTGGAAAGTCTATTCACCTATTGCACCTTTAAGCCTGACCAATATTGTGAATGGTTTTGGAGAAGGAAAATACAATACTCACGGACATCTTGACTTTTTTGTAGATTTAGAATTTGGAACCCTGCCACAATATTCCTTTGTAGAACCGCAGTTTCTTCACAAACACAACGATCAACATCCATCCGCAGTAAATCATGCCTTAACTGTTGGCACCGTAAAATTAGGGGATGAATTGATACGAGAGGTATATACTGCTATCAAGAATAGTCCTAAAAGAGATAAAATACTTTTTATCATTACTCATGACGAACATGGTGGTTGTTATGACCATGTAAGTCCGCCGGAGACAGTGCCGCCTGTTGCCGGTATGAAAGGTGAGTGCGATTTTACTTTTGATCGTTTGGGTGTGCGTGTTCCTATGATAATGGTGTCTTCGTATATTCAGCCCAATACCATAATCAACGGACAGTTTGAACATACTTCATTTATAAAAACGGTCTGCCAGAAGTGGGGACTGGATCCGTTAACCGATAGGGATAAAGATGCTAAAATCCGGCCTTTTACAGAAGTTTTTTCGAGCCAGAAGAGAACAGAGTGGCCTGATATCCCCTGGGAAATGAAATTGGAGGACCTGCTTCCTGAGCTTGATACCAGCAGTGATCCATTAAACGGATTGCAAAAAGCGATGTTAATCAGTTTATTGCATATTGAAAAGGAGAGAGGACTTGGTAATACTCAAAAAGAAGATATAAAAACCATCGGGGACATGATGGAGTTCATCAAAAGATTCTAATTTAATTTTATTAGAAAAAATGAATATTGCTTTTTTTCTAATAAAAGAATGAAAAATAGTACTTAAAAGTATCAAAACAGGGTTGTTATCTAGAATAAATCAAAATAATTTGGTTTGATTTGATACAAATAATACATTTGCGTTATTAAAAATAATTCTAAATAACATGAAAGTAAAAGTACTATTGCCACTTTTGGGCTGTTTGATGATGCTGCTTACGGCTTCTGCATCATTTGCACAGACGGGTACAATAAAAGGAACGGTTTCATTGTCTAATGATGAGGCAGCAGATAATATCTCTGTAACACTGAAAGGAACAAAGATTGGAACTACCACTGACGCTCAGGGAAATTATGAGATCAAGAACATCAGACCCGGAAATTATATTCTGAAGGTTTCGGTAATTGGGTTTTCATCTAAAGAAAAAAATGTTGAAGTTTCAGCAGGAAGTAATCTTGTCGAAAATTTCACACTGCTAACTACATCTGAAGCACTTACAGAAGTATTTGTAAAAGGGAATGCTAATAAATATACCAAATCTGAAAGTCAGTATGTGTCGAGGATGACGATTAAAAACCTTGAAAATGCACAGGTTTATAATGTGGTTACTAAAGAGTTAATCAAAGATCAGTTGGTAACCAATCAGGATGAGGCATTAAAAAATGTACCGGGTTTATATCAATTATGGGCAGCCACCAATCGTGCCGGTGACGGAGCTTCATGGTATTCTTTACGTGGATTTACTACTCAGAGTTTAGTTAGAAATGGTCTTGCCGGAAAAGTAAACAGTAACACTGATGCGGTAAATTTAGAAAGAATCGAAGTGATAAAAGGGCCATCAGCAACACTTTTTGGAAATGTGGTTTCTTCTTACGGTGGATTAATCAACCGTGTAACTAAAAAACCTTATGATAATTTTGGTGGAGAAATTTCATATCAAAACGGAAGTTATGGTTTTAACCGTTTAACGGCCGATATCAATACTCCAATTAATGATGACCATACCGCATTGTTCAGATTGAATGCTGCTTTTGGAAATGCGAATACTTTTCAGGATTTCGGTTACTCAAAGAGTTTCTTCGTAGCACCGTCTTTTGCTTATAAAGTAAACGATAAACTTACCATCTCTATCGATGCCGAAATTGGAAATCAGGACAACTCCGGTATGCCTTTAATTTATCTTCCTTTTGGAGTTTCTATTGCTGACTTAGGAGTTAATAATGCTAAGAATTTGGATGTTAATTTCAAAAGATCATTTTTAGGAGATGAATTTATGACCAACACCAAAACATTAAACGTTTTTGCACAGGCTCTTTATCAAATTTCTGACGAATGGACTTCTCAAACCGTATTCAGCAGCAGTTCTAATAAAGCAAGTGGTTTACAAACATGGTTTTATCTTTTGAAAGATCAGGAATTCTCAAGAAACGCCTGGGATGCAAATGGAAAAGATAACGCAATCGAATTCCAACAAAACTTTAATGGTGATTTCAAAATTGGATCCATGAGAAACCGCTTCTTAGTAGGTGGTGATATCTATTACGGTTCAAATAAATTAGTGTACCAAAGTTTACCGGGTTATGCGCCGTTTGATACCATAAAGTATACAGGAGCGGTGACTAATTATTATGACTTTAACCCAACAAATGTAAAGGATGCACTTACCGGAAAAGGGAATGCTCCTTATACTACTAACAGTTCTATAGCGACATATAGTGTTTACGTAGCAGATGCAATCAACATTACAGAAAGATTAATTCTTTCGGCAGCAGTGCGTTTTGATCATTTTCAGAATAAAGGATCATTTGATCCTGCTTCGAATACAAAAGCGGACAATTTTTCTCAAAATGCCTTCTCACCAAAATTTGGTGCCGTGTATCAAATCGTAAAAGATCAGGTATCTGTTTTTGGAAATTACCAAAATAGTTTTACCAATAAAGGATTCTTAAATGCTAATGTTGGCGGAAAGCTTGAAATGAAACAGTTTGATCCTGAAAAAGCAAATCAGCTTGAAGTTGGTGTGAAAGTGAATGCATTCCAGAATAAAGTAAGCGCAACTTTTAGTTATTATGATATCAAAGTTGACAATATTGTAATCGCAGATCCGAATCTTCCAAATGCGAGCATACAAAACGGAACACAATATAGTAAAGGTTTTGAAGTAGAGCTTACAGCTAACCCAATTCCGGGATTGAACCTTCTTGTGGGGTACTCTAATAATAACTCTAAATTAAATGATTTAAGACCTGTAACTGCAGGACCTGAAAATCTAATCAATTACTGGTTCAGCTATAACCTTCAAAAAACAAAACTGAAAGGTTTAGGTTTAGGATTTGGAGGGAATTACGGAGACGCTACCTACATTTACAATAATGGACCTGGTCAAACTTTTGAGCTTCCGTCATATGCTGTGGTTAATACTGCTTTGTACTACGATCAGCCGAAATACAGAGTGTCTTTAAAAGTAAATAACTTAACAGATCAATTGTATTTTAATGGTTATACGACAATAAATGTTCAGGCTCCACGTACTGTTATGGGAAGTTTAACTTATAAATTCTAGTTTTTTTTAGAATACTGAATACAAAAAGGCTCGAACGTAATGTTCGAGCCTTTTTTTGTTGATGACTTGTGATGTAATTAGAATGCTTGTGTAAAACTTAAGGTCAGTCGCGTACCATTTTCTTTCACATAATTCATATTGTTCGATTGCCATTGTGAGATAACTGTATAGTAGTCTTTGTTAAATAAATTCTCAATACCTAAACGAATTGTACTTTTTTTCATAAAAGTATAACCGGACGAAAGATTAAAAGCGGTGAATGATTTTATTGGTCCTGTTCCATAAGTATAAGCTCCATTAACAGGCTCAAACCTGTCTCTTCCCGGTGTATTGATCATTTGAAGAAAAATCGACCAGTCTTCGATAGGCCTAAATACAGTATAAGCTGTTATTTTTGGCGGATTGATGCGGTCACCTCCTAAATACACTTTTTTGTCGGCAAGTTCACGTTTCCCTTCTGTAAGAGAATAACTAGCTCCGATATCTATTTTGGAATGAAGACGGTATTTTGCTGATAACTCAAAACCATAGATCTTTTCAGGTGAACGGGAAATCTGTGGATTACCGTCGATATAAACATAAGAAGCACCTAATTTGGAAGTACTGTAATAAACAGCTGCTTCATAAGATAATCGATCTACAGCTCCGGAGAATCCAAATTCATAATTATTGGCAGTAACCGCTTTTATTGAAGTGTTGTTAACGGTATTTTCTTTTGCAGCACGTAATACTAAGCCTAAATCGGCTACACTGAAACTTTGAGAAAAACTTACAAAAGGTTTAAACAAGTTCCATTTTGTATATCGCAGTCCGGCATTGAACATTAGCGCATTAAAATGTAATGCCCCGCCGTTTACTGCGACACCTCCACCTACATAAGTTCCGTTTACATAATTACGAATACCAATGGTGGTATAGTTAGGAACGTCAATGTTTACATTTTCAAGTCTCAAACCGGTTTTAAATACCAAGTTTGGTCCAAACATGTTTTTAATTTGAAAGTATGGAGCGAGGTTGGTCATATTCATTTCCGGAATTACCAATCTGCCATCAGTAAGATGAGTATCGGTAATATCTGAAAGAATATCCAGTCCGTAAGTGACATTACCAGATATAAGAGAATTGATTTCGTATGGACTGTTTAAATTCAAACGAAAACCAAACTTTTTACTTTGTGTAGCAGGTTGTCCTTTGTTTTCAAAAAAGTCACTATAGTTAATAAGTGTAAGATAATCTTGAAAGTAAAGAGTAGCATTAATATCTGTATTTCCAATAATATTTTCCCCAATATAACTTAAAGCCGCATTGTGGTTATAAGGAGTTCCTTCCGGTTCTCCGGGACGTGACCCTTTGATTCCGGTAGTAGGCTGGTCAAAACTTCCATAGACTCCGGCTTTAGCGATATAATCGGTATGCTGTGTACTTTTGAAATAATTGTACATTAATTCCAGACGATTGTTAGCGTTAAAATCATATCCGATTTTAGCAAAAGCATTCCAGTTTCTAAGATCGTTCATTCCATATTCCGGTGAAAGAACACGTCCTTTTGCATCGCGATAAAGTCCTGTTTCTTCATAACGGCCACTAATTACATAATCGAACTTCTTAATTTTTCCGTTGAACTGCTGTGACACAAAGAAACCGGCAGTTTCTTTAGGTTTAATCAATGAGAAAGCTGTTCCGGCCTCTGTTGATCCGCTTATTGCTTTATCGGTAGTTGGTTTTTTTGTAATATAATTGATCAAACCACCATCAGCACCGTTACCGTAAATTGCGGTAGCACCCTTAATTACTTCAACACGATCCAGGACTGTAGGATCCAGAGAACGCATGTCTTTTGCTCCATCCCTTAAAGGTGTCGATTGCGGAATACCATCAATCATTACTAATACGCGGCGGCCACGTAAAGTCTGACCTAAATTCTGAGTTCTATTTGTGGTAAAACCTAAACCCGGAACTGTCGTACCCAGAATATCACTTAAATTGGAGCTTATGCTCAGTTGCTGTTGTAATTGTTTCTTTGAAAGTATCGTTACTGAGGAGGGAACTTCGTTTAAACTTTCGACTTGTCTTGTAGCAGAGATAACAATTTCTTTTAATTCATTGTCAGATTTTGATTGATCAGGTAAAATACTGTCCTGACTTTTGGGATTTGTTTTAGAAGCTTGTTGTGCGGAAAGTGAACTTATAGTAAAGAACACCATCAGCAAAGAATAAATTCGCATATTTTGTTTATTTAGATTTAATTAAAATAATTGCAAATATAAAGAATCTATTAGAAGAAAAGCAGCACGATTTTAGCTGCTTTTCTATTTTATTATTTAGTTTCGTTGGAGTTAGTTATTTAATTCGGCTGATTTGAGTTTTGTTATTCCTTCGTGAAGAATTTGATCTTTCAAAGTTTAATAAGAGGCGGTCCAAATGACTAAGTAACAGCTATAAATAACTTTTACCTCAATTTAAATTTTTATATTTGAATTGTCTGATATAGAGTTGATTGTTGAATTTTTAATCATTACTTATGTTATTAAATAGGAGAATATCACTTTTGTACTTTGTTAATGAGATCAGATCGCAGATTGTACTGATCGTACTATTTGCGGTATTAATTGGATTGCTCGACATGCATCCCTTATTTCAACAGGTATCTCTGCCGTTAAGTATTCCGGCATTAGTGGGTACTGCGGTTTCTCTTCTTCTTGCTTTTCGGACAGCGCAATCGTACGAAAGATGGTGGGAAGCCCGAACCGTTTGGGGAGCGATAGTAAATGATTCCAGGACTTTAATCCGGCAGATAATCCAATTTACATCAAAAGAAAATAAAGAGATTGCCGATGCTTTTACAGAAAGACAGATCATCTGGCTTTATGCATTGGGAGAGTCATTGCGCAAACAGCCGTTTTCACCAAGGGTGCAGACTTATCTTGATACTTTTCAGATCAAAGCCTCTAATATCCCTAATGCTTTGTTGGATAAACACTCCCTGAACATTGCCGAATTGGCGGCACAAGGACTAATTTCAGAGTTTAAACAGGTGCAGTTAAATGAAACATTAGCCAGGCTTTGTGACAGTATGGGTAAATGTGAACGTTTAAAAAATACCGTTTTTCCAAAATCATACAGCGTATTAGTTCATACCCTGATCTATGTATTTGCAGCTATACTCCCTTTTGGACTCGAAGACTCACAACTGGTAGTAGAGATTCTTATAACGATATTGATTCCTGTTCTGTTTATTTCCATAGAAAAAACAGCTATTATAATGCAGGATCCTTTTGAAAATACACCTGTTGACACACCAATGACTTCGCTTGCAAAAACAATAGAGATCAATCTGCTTGAAATGACAGGGGCAGAAAATATACCAGTAAAAGAAAAAAACGAGCTTTATTACGAGATGTAATAAACTTAAAATGGGGGCATTAAAAAAGTATTTTATTATGGATATTGAATTTGAACTTTTACTTTCTGCCAAATTACTGTTGGCGCTTTTATTGGGAGGAATTATTGGTATTGAGAGAGAAAGAGAACAGCAGAATGCGGGTGTGCGAACTTTTGCCTGTATTTGTGTAGCTTCTTGTCTTTTTGTTTCTATTGCTGCTCATCTCACCGAGGATAAATCGGCTATTGCCAGAATGCTTGCTGCTATTGCAACGGGACTTGGTTTTATAGGGGCAGGGCTTATTTTTAGAGATGAAAAAAATCTACCTAAGGGATTAACTACTGCATCGGGTTTATGGACGACTTCGGCTGTAGGTATGGCCATCGCGCTCAATATGTTTGTTATCGCCATCTGCTCGACAGCGATTATCCTTTTTATATTTACAATTAATCAATTCTCATGGTACAGAAAGTTTGTGGAGAAATTATTTAAAGATAAAAATCTGAAAAAGTAATCTAAATCTGCAGGTAGGTATTGAGAGTGAAATTATTCAGAATCATAAAAAAGAGATTTCTTTCAACAATGTAAATTTGTATTTTTAATTCATCTATAATACAGTAAGAAATTAAAAAAGAAAAAGCATTGGTCACAAAAATTAAAACGTATCATTTTCTTCCCTATAAGTACGGTTCGGAATTGCTGTTGGATATTGGACGTATCGAAACATTGGAAAATTTTGTATTAGACAATACGTTACATCAGCTTAGTTTTTACGAAATTCTTTTCATCGAAGAGGGAGCGGGCGCTATTACATTGAACGAGAATAAGATGGTAATAAGCCCGGGAACTGTTATTTTTACAAGTCCGGGACAAGTGCGCTGTTGGGAGATTGAGCAGACGGTAAAAGGGTATACACTTTTCTTCGAAAAGGATTTTCTTTATCTTTTTTTCTCGGATGAACTATTTCTGTATCGATTTCAGTATTTTCATCAATATTCTCGTCCAACCGAGATGCAGCTATCGGAGACATCTTTCGCAAAATGTCTGGAACTTTTGTATGGAATTGAACTGGAGTTTGATGAACTTCAGAATGACAGCAGTCATTTGATCAGGTCGCTTTTGTATCAATTGCTTGTAATTCTCAATCGATATTATGCCGATGTTCACAAGGTTCAGAGAGATACCTATGTTCATTTAGACTTTTACAGATTTCGATCTTTGCTGGAAAAGAAATTCACAGCAGATCATAGTGTTGAAGCTTATTCAAAAGCCCTTACTATCAGCTCGGGATTTCTTAATAAAATTTGCAAACAATTTAGCGGATTATCAGCGCAGCAAATGATTCATCACAAGCTGATTTCGGAAATAAAGAAACAACTTTGTCAAAACAAATCCGCAAAAGAGATTTCTTATGAGTTTGGTTTTTCAGATCCATCTAACTTTAATCGCTTCTTTAAAAAAATAACAGGGACTACACCTCAACAATATAGAAAGAATCAATAATTGACCATTTTAAAGATAAAATGACCATTTTGACAGGATGAGAATATTCTAATTTTACAAAAAAAAGGATATGATAAAATTCACACTTAAATTTCTATTGTTGGTAATGAGCGTATCGTCCCTACAGGCAGAACAGCTATACGTTAATCCTAAGACAGGTCATGACACAAATTCAGGACTAAGAACGCATCCATTAAAAACACTTGCAGAGGCGGCAAAGCGTATAAACTTAAACAAAGAACAGGGAGCAACAACAATTTTCCTTTCAGAAGGGGTACACCTGTTAACGGAGACCGTTATCTTCACAAATGATAAGTATACTTTAAAAAATCGTCTGGTCATTCGTGCAGAGATTATGCCTGATGATGCGGATTGGACCCCTCAAAAAATGCCAGTTGTAGTTACGGCAGTACCGCTTTTACCGGGAGTGGGAGGAGAAGAGGCCAAAGGCATACAGCCTGAGGTTAGCCATGTAACCATTGAAGGTCTGCGATTTACAGGTAGTCCCGATTACTCTTATATAGATGGTAATAACCTGCGTCGTTCCTATCCGATATGGCGTTATGGGAAAAGACTGGACGATTTGCTCGTAACGCAGTGCCTGTTTGCCGGGGATGTTGATGTATTGCCACTGCATGTAGGGGTTATAGCCAATGGTTATGGACTGGTTATTGATCATTGTGTTTTTTTCAACTGCAAAAATCCGGTTGTTTTTTGGCAAACCGATGGAGGAACCGGAAGTCCAAATGTTATGCGTTATTCACTCGTATATGGCAGTTATTTTAGTGGTGTTTGGACGACACAAAGTACCAATGGAGACCATTTCGACTTTCATCATAATATAATAGCAAACAGCAGTACCGTATGGATACGAGAAAAAGGAAGCACACGCCAGTACAAAGCTTCGGACTGCCTTTTTACAAATTACACCAATTTGGCAGGGTACGGAAGTGGTCCGTTAAGTGGTAACGATGCAACATCGACAGACTTTCTAAAAATGGAAAACGTACAAACTACGGGAACTGTAAAAATTGAAAAAGATCAGAGCAAACGCAATTACCTGCAATTGGCCGAAGGTTCAGCAGGTTCAAATCTAAAAGCGGGGCTTTTCAAAAAGGATCAATAAGTTTTGAAATTTCACGCTGAAACTTTTTTTATAAACTAGGATCGTGAGACTCGTTAATCTGTACTATGTTAACCCTAAATTGGCATATGTTATCTGATTACGCATGAAATAGTATTAAGATAGAATAATCTTCTATTTTTAATAAAATTTCAACAAAAAACATGCAACCAATATCGCTTATTTCAGATCATTTTATTGAAGAAAAATGTAATTTTAAAGAACTTATAGAAAGACTTCGGGCTGGGTTTTCGACTTCGGATATCAACGTGCCTATGCGCCATCATCATGATTATCCTAATCCGGAAGAAGGCAAAGATTCTACACTGCTGCTAATGCCCGCATTCCAATCGGGTAAGGATTTAGGAGTAAAAATAGTGACGGTAAGTCCCAATAATGGTAAATATGACCTGCCTTCCATTCAGGGCACTTATATTTATCTCGACGGGCACAAAGGAAATATAAAGGCAATTCTTGATGCAAAATCACTAACAGGCAAACGTACTGCGGCAACCTCTGCTTTGGCAAGCAGCTATCTTTCGAGAAAAGACTCCTCGTCTATGTTGATGATTGGTACAGGAGCATTGGCCATCAATTTAATTCAGGCGCATGCCAGTGTGAGACCTATAAAAGAAGTTTATGTTTGGGGAAGAACTATAGAAAAGGCACAATTGGTTTGCCATGCACTCAAAAAATTCCCATTTACTTGCAAACCCGTTTCAACTATAGAAGAAGTTATTTCTCAGGTTGATATCATTTCGTCAGCGACTTTATCACCCATTCCGCTTGTTTTTGGAAGATGGCTGAAAGCAGGGCAGCATTTAGATCTTGTTGGAGCATACAAAAAAGACATGCGTGAGGCCGATGACGAAGCGGTTCTAAAATCGAGCCTGTTTTTGGATACTTATCAGGGCGGACTAAAGGAAAGCGGCGATATTTTGATTCCGCTAACAACTGGTATTATCACGGAAGAAACTATCAAAGCCGATTTGTTTGAATTGTGCAGTACTGCAAAACCGGGCAGAACCTCTGAGACTGAAATCACTTATTTTAAATCGGTTGGACATGCTTTAGAAGACCTTGTCGCAGCCGGATATTTTTATGAAGCGTATAATCTAAAAGCACAAAAGAATGTCTAGTACTTACCAAAATATTTGTAATAATACCGATTATAAAGCAGACGCTTCCGTCCTGCAGATCCAAACAATTGATATGCATACAGGCGGTGAGCCTTTGCGTGTAATTGTTTCCGGTTTTCCGAAATTGAAAGGAAATACTGTTTTAGAATACAGGAGAGATATAAAAGAAAATTACGATTATTTAAGAACGGCATTGATGTTTGAACCTCGCGGTCATGCCGATATGTACGGTTGTATTTTACTTCCGCCAAATGATGAAGAAGCCGATTTTGGTATTCTTTTTATGCATAACGAAGGATACAGCAGTATGTGTGGTCATGCCATTATTGCGATAAGTACTTTGGCAGCAAAAATGAAATGGATCACGGTAAAAGAAGGTGAGAATGAATTGAAAATTGATGCTCCCTGCGGTCGGATTTTTTCGTTTGTCACGGTAGTAAACGGAGAAGTAACGGGGGTACGGTTTCATTGTGTGCCAAGTTTTGCCGTAGGTTTAGATCGTGTTGTAAATGTTGAGGGAATTGGTGATGTCGTTTATGATTTGGCCTATGGAGGTGCTTTTTATGCTTATGTTGATTTGAGAAAAAATACACATTTGAATTTTGGATTAACGGAAGAAAATTACCGAACCATTATTCAAATCGGGGTCGATATCAAACATGCCGTAATGAAGCAGGATGCCGAAATTCAGCATCCGTTTGAGGAGGATTTGAGCTTTTTATATGGAACTATTTTTATAGATGAACCGTTGAATGCTTCTAACCACAGCCGAAATGTTTGTGTTTTTGCCGATGGAGAAGTCGATCGCTCTCCAACAGGTTCCGGTGTTTCCGGAAGAATTGCGATTGAAAAAGCCAGAAGTGCTATCAACTTGGGTGAAGTTATTACGATAGAAAGTATAACGGGAAGTACTTTTAAAGGATCACTTGTCAGAGAAGAAAAATTCGGCCCCTTCAAAGCTGTAATTCCGCAAGTGGAAGGAACGGCTTTTGTAACAGGAGTAAATACGTTTTTAATAGATCCGAAAGATCCTATGAAGAATGGTTTTATACTAAGATAATGATCCGTTTAAAAAATATTTAGAATTACAATTAGTATAAGATCAGGCGTTTTTAAGGAAAAAAAAGCTCTCCATAAGCTTCCAAATCAGGAAGTTTATGGAGAGATAAAAGTATTCAAAACGTGATTTAGAAATTAAAATTTGTAGCTGTATCCAAATCGCACCACTTGTGTTTCATAAAAATCTTTGCTTCTATAATTAAAACCCTCACCTTGAATATCTTTTCGTATGCTTAGCGTGTTGAAAATATCGGTGGCATTTACAAAGACTTCACCTTTTCCTTTTTGTACTGTTTTCTTTAGTCCGAGATCAACAGAAAATCTGGAGTCAATTTTTCCTTGTGGAATAATATCAGGAGCCAGATAAACAGCAGAAATTTGACCTTTTAGTGTTTTGTTTAACTGAAGGCTGTTGTTCCATTTTAAATTTCCGGAAACCATTTGTTGACGTTTTCCATAGTATGTACTTGGCACCGGATATAGATTTGTTACGGTAAAAGCATCGATGGTATTTTGATATAGATTTCCGTTCAGGTTGAAAGAATACCAAGGTGTTATTTCTTTTGAATAAACAGCTTCGATTCCAACTGATGAACTTTTATCTGCGTTTTGAAATACATTATATATCAGTGAACTTCCGGGTACAGTAGTGGCAATACGGGCAATAGTTCCATTAATGATTCTGTAATAAACAGAGGAAGTGAAATAACCTTTTTCTATCGTTTTTTTATACCCTATTTCAAAGGCACTTGTAAATTGCGGACGTAATGCAGGATTTCCAACTTTGATAATTTCGGCATCATCATATTTTGGAAAAATACGGATGTCAACCTCTGCCGGTCGGTCTACCCGACGGTTGTAAAAAGCTGTAATTTTATTTTTGTCATCAATTTTGTATCCAAAACGTACATTAGGAAACGGTTCTGTATAATTGTATCCGTCACTTTTGTAAGTGGGATGATTGGGATTAACATCGTACTGCAGTTTTACATATTCAAGTCTTAAACCAAGTTCTGCTTCAATTTTGTCCGTTTCGAAAATATAATTGGAGTAAAGAGCAGGAATGATTTCTTTATAATTGGCCCATCCTCCTGCATTGGCATCAATAGGAGAGTTCACGCCCGGGAAGAATTGCATATTGGTAGGGATTTCTCTGTTTCTGAATTTGAAACCTGTTTCAAATCGACCATATTTTAACGGCCTTATGTAATCAATATTAATATCCACTACTTTTTCATCCGAAAGCAGTTTAAAAGCATCCTGTCCAACCGAAGTTGGCAATGTATTGGTAAAGAAGTATTTTTCATCTTCCCTGTGATAGGTATAGTTGATACCTGCATTTAATTTATGCCCGGGCTGTTTGAATTTATGTTCGTAAGAAGCGCTGGCCATTACCGTTGTTTTGAGCTCATCTTCTAAAAACGACCACAGGCGCAACCTTTGAGAATAATCTTGATTGAAGAAAGGCTCATCACCGTTGTCGATAATTTTTTCACTTCCAAAAAGTGCCGAAAAAGAAAAACTGTTATGTTCATTGTAGTTCCAGTCTATTCCGGATTTTAAAGTGGTAAAATGAGTATTACGGTTTCGTACCGTTTGCTGGTTGATGATGGTACCGTCATCATAAGTACGGGTTACAAATTCATTTTTATTGAGTGTTTCCGTATACAGATAATCGGCCTGTAAATACGTATTTATTTTTTCTTTTCTGTAATTCAGAGACAGTGAAGGATTGATTTTAGGGGTCATTTGATATTGCGGACGGATGCTTGGCAAATTAGCTTTGCGTTCCCATAAAGCGCCATATCCTGAGCTGATTCCTATTTTACCGTTTAGTCCTTCCTGTTTGTTTTTTTTGTAAATAATATTGATGATACCCGCATTTCCATTGGCGTCAAACTTGGCCGAGGGATTGTTTATAATTTCAATTTTTTCAATGGCAGATGCCGGAATATTATCCAGACCCGATTGATTTCCAAAACCAGTCAGGGCAGTTTGTTTTCCGTCAATCAAAACCATTACTTTATCATTGCCTCGAAGCTGTACCTTCCCTTCATGGAGCGTAACACCCGGAAGATTTTGCATAGATTGTAAAACCGAGCCTCCGCTTTGGGCGATGTTATCCGATACGGAGAAAACTTTTTTATCCATTTTGGCACTTACTTCAGATGATTTAGAAGTCACAACAACTTCAGATAAAGTATTGATGTCCTCCTCAAGTTCGATGGTGTTGAGGTCCAGGAAATCGGATAGCGTCCCTACAAAGATTTTTTGTGATTTGGTTTTGTAGCCCACAGCCGTAATTTCCAAAGTATAATTGCCTGTAGCTACATTGGTCAGGTTAAAGCGTCCTTCTTCATTCGTTAGAGTGCCGAAAAGCATTTTTTGATCTTTGGCCGTCTTTAAAACGACATTTATATAGGGTAGAGAAGATTTTGTTGTTTTGTCTTTAATTAAGCCCGAAAGCGTTGCGGAGCTGTTCTGCGCCGTTGCATTGAATGTTTTAAATACAAGTAAGGCGAATACTAAAAATATCTTTAATTTCATTGGAATGGTTTTAATCTGCTATGCTTTTAATGTAAGTTCCTTGTTTGTCAAAAATCAGGTCGATAGTGTTAACCTGTGCTTCAAAAGTTATCGTGCCATGAGCATCAGTGATGACAGCTGCTTCTTTGATCTGTTTGTTTTTATAATTTTGTTGAATGTAAGCCAACGCTTTAGCCGGAAGTTTTTTCACACTGATTTCTTCTTCGGTTTCCAAAATAGTACCGTTGGAATCTTAGAGTACCGCGTGTTCCGTTTTGAATACTGCAAAAGAAGCTTCGTAATTGTTCTTTTCTTTTTCCCACTTCACATTGTTCTGATTCGGATAGGATTTTAGAAAGGTTGATTTTACGATAGCGGGAATGTCTTTTTCATTTACTTTTTGCGCTATGGCATAAGAAGAAAAAAGCAGGACCAAACATGCCAGAATTGAATTTTTCATGAGTACTGTTCTTTTAATTAAAAATTACAGTACAAATATTAGATACGAATCTGTAGGAAGTTTGAATTTTTAAAATTTGACTGTAAAACTGTGCCTATTATTAGAAAAAGCATAGTTTATTTCCCAGTGATTCAGTTCAGTGATTTTTTTGATGATCGCGAGACCTAGGCCGTTACCCGTAGAGGAAGGGTTGTTTTTATAGAACCTATTAAAGAGTTTTTCAATGGCAAGGGAGGTGGCTGGTCCGGTGTTTGAAAAAATCAATTCTTTCTCTGTAATTTTGATAATGATTTTCCCGTTTTGCTCGTTGTGGCGAATCGCATTTAAGAATAAATTATTAATAAGGACTTCCGTAAGGGCCGGATTTCCTGTAATGGTTACTGTAGAAACAAATTCAGTGTAGATTGTGATGTTTTTGGTATTCCCTTGTTCGGTAAAAAAGTCCAAATGTTTTGTAATATAATCATTAAGGACTATCGTACTTTTTTCAAGAAAACTTTCATTGTCAATTTTCGACAGCAGCAATAGATTTTTATTCAATCTGTTAAGTCTTGCAACATCAAGATTTAGTGAAGAAACCAGATGGGATTGTTCTTTGTCCAGATTCAATTGTGTCAGCGTATCTATTTTGGTTTGAAAGAGGGCCAGAGGAGTTTGAAGTTCATGGGCTGCATTTTCGACAAATTCTCTCTGATTTTTGTAAATAGCGGTGTTTTTTTCAATCAGTCTTTCAAGACTTTTATTCAAACGGTCAAATTCATTTATATCGGTAGGCAAAAAGTGAGGAGGTTTGTTTTTGTCTATTTCAAAATTCTCAATCTGATGCAATGTATTATAAAAAGGACTCCATATTTTGGCCGCTGTGGCTTTTGAAATCAAGATGATTCCGATTAACAGCATAATGATGATAAAAAGAAAGATAAGAGCAATGCTAAATACCATTCCTTCCATTTCCAAAAGATTTATTTTTTCGGTGTAGGTGTATTTTTTGCCGTTTATAGTTACAGGAGCATAAAGTACACGAAAGGGCTCTTTTTCTTTTGCAATAGAATCATAAAGCATTTTTCCAACAATAGAATCTTCCTTAACACCCATGTCCGGAACAATCATTACTTCATGGTTGTACTTGTTCCATAAGTCAATATCTTTTTGTGTAAAATCCTTATGACTTTCTTTGATAAAAGCACCTTTGTGAAAATGCAGTACTTCATCAGTCTCATAAATGTAAAGCTGCTGACTGATAAAGTAGAATAATGGTGCTGCTATTACTAAAATGATAATAGCATAAGCAAGAAAACTGCTGGTTGTTTTTTGAAGTAATTTTTTGCTATTCATTTTCCCATTTGTATCCCAGTCCGTAAACTGTTTTGATATAATCCCCGCTTCCTGCCTGACTGAGTTTTTTCTTTAAATTTTTAGTATGCGCGTAAATGAAATCATGATTGTCCAGCATATCAGCCATATCTCCGGAAAGATGCTCGGCAATGGCGGCTTTTGACAATACTTTATTGTCATTCCCAATTAAAAATAACAGTAAATCAATTTCCTTTTTGGTAAGATCCAGTTTAGTATCATTAACCATTACCGATTTTGAAAGGATGTCGATTACAATTTCATTAAAAATGATAGTGTTATTTCCTTTGAAATTTTTGCGTCGTATGAGAGCCTGCATGCGTACCAATAGTTCAGAAAGGTGAAATGGTTTGGTTAGAAAATCATCTGCGCCAAGATTAAATCCCTCAATTCGTGTTTCGAGTGTTTCTTTAGCCGAGATAACAATAACACCGTCCGTTTTATTTTTTCTTTTGAGTTCTCTTAAAATATCAAAGCCATCACCGTCAGGAAGCATAAGATCCAAAAGGATACAGTCATAATCGTAAGAATCAATTTTACTAAGTGCCAGACTGTAGCTTTCGGCTGTTTCACACTGAATGCCGTTTGTTTTAAAATAATCCCTGATGCTTTGAGCAATTTGCTGCTCATCTTCTATGATTAAAATTTTCATGCTGCAAGTATAACCTGGAATTTTGTAGAAAAATTGAATCTTTTATTTTTATTTCTTGATGTAACCGAATCAATTCAATTTTTAACGACCTTTTCCGTTCTTTGATATCCATCTAAAAGTAGTGATTTTAAAAGAGAACGAAAAATGTTAAAGAGTTTCGGTGTAGCGTTTGAATTAAGATATAAAAATGTCGTTATTTGTATCATTATGGTCGATATTTAAGATGGTTTTGTAAGATTTTTGGTTGGTCATTGAAAGATATTATTTGATTTTAACAAAATGAAAGAAAATTATTACGTTAATAAAATGTTAGGAAATATGATTATTTTAAATAAAGTATTTATTTTGCCCAAAATTCTAAATTTCTTCTAAATTGAACCATTACTTTACTTGTCATTAAAGGTTATTATATGAGAATCGAAAAAAAAATTAACAAGGTTTCAGAAGACGGATTATGTAAATTATCCGTTTTTTCGAATGTTTCTGTTTTTTTTTCGTTTTTCTTTCAAACTGCTTTTTATTATTGGTACTCAAAAATTGCAAGTTTCATTTCAATTTACTTTTTTAAGATTTTATTTCCCTTACGTAAAGGGGTATCATTTGTGTTATTTTATTTAGTATATCTTTTACTTTTCTCCAAAAGATGGATAGGTACTTAAACGGTTATGGATTTTTTAATCTCCTCTTCATTTTAATTACAAAACTTTGCGGAGGAAATGAGCGATAATTGTTAAGTCGCTTTCCTCTTAAAAAAATAAGTCGCCTTTAAATTTACCATAACAAACAACACAATGAATACTAGTATTATTAAAAATTATTCAAAACTTAAGTTCTCCTTATATTTTTTGCCCTTATTCTGTTTAGCTGCTCTCGTAATGTTTCTTTATTATGAGAATGCTTTAAGTGTTTATAATTATGCACAAATTCAAAAAAGCACCTTTCTTTATATTAATTCCCATTTAGGGCTTTATCCTAATTTACAATACAATCTTACTCAACTTGGAGACGCTTCGATTTTTTTATCCTTTTTAGCCCTTTTTATACTCTATGCACCCAAATTATGGGAAGCTTTGCTGTCGGGTTTATTATTTTCGCTCTTATTTTCCTGTCCGTTAAAAGCAATATTTGGTGTTCCAAGACCTGCCGTAATTTTTAATAATGAAATTACATGTATTATGGGAAGAAAATTATGTGGCTTCAATAGTTTGCCTTCAGGACATTCGATTGTCGTTTTTACTGTATTGACCATTATCTTATTTGCCTTTATGCCGCAGCGATTGAAATTTAAAGTTCTGTGGTCCGTATCAATCATTACAATAGGATTTATTTTAGCATTTACACGAGTAGCTGTAGGGGCACATTATCCCCTTGATGTAATTACAGGAAGTATTCTGGGGTATATTTCAGGAATCTCAGGTATTTTTATCAGCAGAAAATATAAAATAGGGGCCTGGATCAACAATGATAAATACTATCCCATTTTTATCGCATTGTTTATTATTTGTTGTATTTGCTTGGTCGGCAAAATTATTAAAGAAAATTTGATCATATATTATCTTTCGTTTATTAGCTTAGCAGTCTCACTTTATAAGATTACTTATGTTTACGTTAAAAAATAATTTAAGAATAACTCATTTTGTTCTATTGATGAGTTTTTTGATTTTTTTGTTCTTCCACCTGCCATTTTACACCTTTGTTTTTAACAATGTCGATTATAAAAGTCTGAATGGTATTATTTTGATTGTGAGTTTGGTAATTCTAATGCTGGTTCTTAATGCATTTGTTTTATATCTTCTGTTTTCGCTCTCTCGTCATGTTGGGAAAGTTTTGCTGATCTTGTTTTTTATTGTTAGTTCAATTGCAGTCTACTTTGTGAATACGTATAGTGTCATCATTGACGAAAGTATGATTGGCAATATTTTGAATACCAATTACGAAGAATCCAGCAGTTTTTTTCTTTTAAAGTAATTTTGTACGTAATTTTTCTTGGAATTATTCCGAGTATTTACATTGCAAAGGTCAAAATAACTAAGGTACCATTGAAGGAGTTTTCCATCACTTCTTCACTAACTTTAGTATTCATTGCCGTTTTGGTATTTGTTAATGCCAGCAATTGGCTTTGGATTGACAAAAATTCGAAACGACTTGGAGGTCTTGCAATGCCATGGTCCTATTCAGTTAATACACCGCTATTTTACATTCATAAGTTCAAGAAAAATGAAAAGGAAATTTTGTTGCCCAATGCTGTTATAAAAGATAATGAGAAATCAGTTGTAGTTTTGGTTATCGGAGAATCGGCCAGAAGGCAAAATTTTTCTCTTTACGGTTATAAGAAGAACACCAATCCGTTACTTTCCAAAACAGAAAATGTATTTCATTTTAATGCCAATTCTTGTGCTACATATACTACTGCAGGTGTAAAATGTATTTTAGAGCATAAGAACAGTGATGATCTGTATGAAATTTTGCCTAATTATTTATATCGAAATAATGTTGAGGTCATTTGGAGAACGACCAATTGGGGAGAACCGCCAGTTCATATAAAAAACTATCAAAACAAGGAAGCATTAAAAGCCGACTGTAAAGGTGTGGAATGCGAGTATGATGAGGTTTTACTAAGAGGATTAAAAGAGCAGATTCAGGCCAGTAAAAAGAATAAAATACTAATTGTACTCCATACCAGTACAAGTCACGGTCCTACATACAGTAAAAAATATCCGCCACAATTTGAGACGTTTAAACCAGTTTGCAATAGTGTTGAGTTGGGTAAATGTTCTCAAAATGAACTTCTTAATGCTTACGATAACACAATTGTGTATACCGATTATATACTTCATAGTGTAATTGAGGATTTAAAAGAACTAAAAGAATACAAAAGCACCATGATTTTTGTTTCGGATCACGGAGAATCTTTAGGAGAGAAAAACCTTTACATGCACGGTGTGCCTATTAGCATTGCCCCTAAAGAACAATATGAGATTCCGTTTATTGTGTGGGTATCTGATCATTCAAAAGAGCTTAAGCCTAATGAAACATTAACTCAAAACCATGTTTTTCATAGTGTTCTAAAATTTCTTAATGTCGAAAGTCCGGTTTATGATGAGAAAATGAATATTTTTAAATAAGAAGTATTTGTGGTTTTGTCGCAGCTGTGGTAACTTGTTATCTCGATGATTTCTAATTGAGTGGAACAGCTGCGACAGAAGCTGATATTGACTATAAAAAGAGCTTTTGAATACTTAGTTTAACCCGTTGGGTGTAATTATTTTTAAACATTGGAGAAACATAGACTTTCTTCCTGTAAAAAAATTGATGACTCTATGCGTTAAAATATTTTTTTACACGCAGATCTTGCAGATTTTCTAATCTTTTTAATCTGTGGCTATTCTTTAAACACATAAACATAGACTCTTTTATTTAAAATAGGACGTTTTACATTTCACTTCTTACTTTTTTCGGAGAATCTATGTCTCTATGCGTTAAATATTTTTTTACACGCAGATCTTGCAGATTGCTTCGCCTGTTCGCTATCGCTCGGGTCTGCAGATTATCTATTTTTTTTAATCTGTTAATCCTTTAATCTGTGGCTATTCTTTAAACACATAAACATAGACTCTTTTATTTAAAATAGGACGTTTCACATTTTACTTCTTACTTTTTTCGGAGAATCTATGTTTCTATGTATTAAATGATTTTTGTATTAATTACACCAACAACCTTATTTTAAAAACTTTTTGATCAGAGAGATAAAAAATCTGCTTTCTACTAATTAAAACAGGTAGAATTACGCTTAAAAATCACAGTTTTAGTGAGTTTATTTGTTGTTACCAATAACATATCAAACAAATAAACTCCCTAATTATGGAAAACTACTTACACGGCTTACTCGACGAAGAGAATGACCCAATTATTCAGCAATATTTAAAATACATCGACGAAGGAATTCCCCGTACGGATAAACCAAAAGACGTATTGATCATTGGTGCCGGAATGGCCGGAATGGTAGCAGGGGCTATGTTAAAGGAGGCAGGCCACAAGGTTACAATAGTGGAATCTAATACCCGTGTTGGCGGCCGAATTAAGACTTTCCGAAATTCTGATGATAAAAAATATTTTGAAGATGACACTGTTTATGGCGAAGCCGGGGCAATGCGCATCCCGACCATACATCAGATGGTACTCAAATACATCGATAAACTAGGACTCAAAACAGAGCCTTTTTATTATTTGTCGGTTGATAAAGCTCAGGCAATTGCATATCAGGCGGATCCTGCTAAACCAAAACCGGAAGTTACAAGAAACTCTCTTTTTTACGTCAACCGCAAACGTGTGGTTCAAAATGAATATATCCCAAAGGATGCGAGTAAAATTGTCGATGTAAACGCCTTGCTCGACTTTCATTTAGGCAGCAGCGAAAACATGCGTGCAGACCAGTTAATGGCCAATTTAATTAATCCGCTTAAAGCTTTTATTGCAGAAGATCCGGAGAAAAACTGGCCAGTGCTGATCGAGCGTTACGGAGAGTATTCGATGCGTCGTTTCCTGAAAGAACATTCCATGTATTCAGAGAATGCTATTGAAATGATTGGTGTGCTCCAAAATCTGGAATCCAGAATGGCTTACGATTTCATCCAGAGTTTTATTGAACAAAATATTATTAAGGATTCTACGCGATTTATGGAAATTGTAGGCGGATGCGACAAGCTGCCTAATGCCTTTTTTAAAGCCCATAAACTAGAAGAAAATACCTATTTCGATTGTAGGATGACTAAAATGATGCTTGTCAACGACAAGGTAAAAATAGAAGTAGACATAGAGGTACAGCGTGACCCTCAGTTTTATGAGGATGCAGGATTCAAAGCATTAAAAACACCTGTTAGCGATATGGAATTTGATGAAGTAATTGTCAGCATACCATTTTCGGCACTAAGGCACGTTTATGTAACACCACAATTCAAGCAGCAAAAACGAAAAGCAATCCGCGAATTGCATTATGATTCTGCTACTAAAATTCTGCTTGAATTTCGTGAAAAATGGTGGCAGGAAGCTCCGTATAATATCGTGGGCGGTGGTACCATTACCGATTTTTCTAACCGTTTTACGTATTATCCGAGTAATGATTTGGGAAGTAACGGACATGGTGTCGTTTTGGCTTCCTATTGCTGGTCAGACGAAGCAAGCCGCTGGGATTCTATGGATGATGATGACCGATATTTCTATGCACTTAAAAATTTGGCCATCATGCACAGCGATGATGTGAAAGAACAACAGCGTATTATCGATCTTGCTGTAATCAGTTCAAGTATCAAAGACCGCAAAGGGAAACCCGGAAAATTAGTGGGTGCTGCAACACAAAGCTGGATGCGCGATCCTTATGCTTTTGGCGAAGCGGCAATCTTCAACCCGGGTCAGTTACAGTTGCTACAACGCCATATTATTTCTACAGAATGGAAAGGAAAAGCGCATTTTGCAGGAGAGCATACTTCTCTAAAACATGCCTGGATTGAAGGCGCTATAGAATCGGGAATTCGCACCGCACTGGAAGTTAACGAAAATATAGGTAATCTTAATAACCCGATTTAAGATGGCAGAGCAAAAAATATCAGTAGCAAAATACCTGCAGATACGCCTGGAAGAATTAGGGCTTACCCACTTATTTGGTATTGCAGGCAATTATACTGCTCCTTTTTTAAATACAATCCTCGAAGACAAAAAGGCAAAAATTAAAATTGTTAACGATACAAACGAAATAAATGCCGGACATTGTACAGATGCTTATGCCCGACAAAATGGTTTTGCAGCAGTAGCGGTAACCTACGGCGTGGGAGCATTTACGTTGTTGAATTCGGTTGCAGGTTCGTATGTAGAACATTGTCCTGTTTTGGTTATCAATGGAGCTCCAACCAATAAAGATCAACAGCGAAGCCTTGTTCAAGGAATGCTGGCTTCACACATGACAGGTGATATGTACAGCAATATCAATGTGTTCCGTAATGTTACTGTCGCAGCCGAACAGATTACGGGTTCATCTGACGCTCCTTATAAGATTGATGCAGTACTAAATGCCTGTCTTTTGTACGGAAGACCCGTTTACCTTGAGGTTTTTGAAGATGCATGGCGAATGGAATGCAATGCACCTGTTACTCCATTGGTAGAAAAAGGAACATCAAAATGCCAGACAAGTGCCCGCAAGGCAGCTCAAAGGGTTGCCGCAATGGCCCGTGGAAAAGAGATTATTTTCTGGGGCGGAATTGAAATTCAGCGCTACGGCATTCAAAAGGAATTTTTGGATCTCATTGAAACTACCGATACGGAATTTGTAACTTCCATACTCGGAAAATCGATCGTTTCTGAAAACCATCGTAAATTTAGGGGAGTCTTTAATGGCAAAGCATCACCAAAAGATGTTAAGGAACAATTTGAAAAGGCCCAAGTGAAAATTGGTCTCGGCGTATGGACCACGGGTAAAAATCTGGGTGGTTTTGATGTCTGGAAAGAAGACACGGTACTCGCGAATCACAGCGGTGTAAGAATAGGTGCTTCTTATGTAGCCAATGTATCGCTAAAGGATTTTATTATTTTCCTGAAAGAAGAACTCACTAAAGTTACCTTTAGTGCCTATGAAATGTATGACACGGAAAAAAAGCTGCCTAAATCATTTTTTGTCGCCGATGATAGCATAGCAAAAAATGAAAAACCACTTTTGACCTATGATACTTTTTTTAAACGGATCAATAGTTTTATTAATAGCAGCCATATAGTAGTTGCAGATGCCGGTTTTCCTTTATTGGGAGCCCAAGGCATCCGTATTGCAGAACCTAATGGATTTGTAGCTCAGGCATCATGGCTTTCTATCGGTTATTCTGTACCTGCTGCAACAGGAATAAAATGTGCCAGACCAGATAAAAGACCGGTGGTATTTGTTGGCGATGGTGCTTTTCAGGAAACTTGTCAGGCCATATCAACACAGAACAAACTGAAACATGATACTATTGTTTTTGTATTGGATAATGGTATTTATGGTATCGAACAAATGCTGGTGAATCCTAATCCTTTCCGTGGTGCTGATCAGGTAGATTATGATATCCCTGATTTAAACAGTGTTTATGATTACAATGAAATGCATCGTTGGAAATATGCTAAACTCGTTGATGTATTTGGCGGGAAAGGTTTTGAAGTGAACACTCTCGATGAACTCGAAGACGTTTTACAACAGCTTGATACTATTAAGGAAAATACAATCATACACGTGAACATTCCAAAAACATCCATTCCGGAAGCGATTGCCTATAAAACGGAGGAGCCGGGAGAGGATGAATTTTTAGATAAAGACTGGAGTTTGTGTTAGCTTAAAAGTTTAAAAATATCTTAGTATTTGTGGCAAAATTGGGGGCAACTCCAATTTTGCTTTTACTTGTATTCTATCTCGAAATAATCGAGAATTGATTTATAATTATCCTGTGCAGTAAGACAGGTATCCAACAGATATTCTTTTACATTTTTCCATTCCTGAAGTCCTCTGTAATAAAAAAGTTTAAGCTGTTCATCTATTATGAAGGGTACTATATTGTTTGCAAGACATTCCTTGAAAATAATTAATCGTCCTACACGGCCATTTCCATCTTGAAAAGGATGTATGATTTCAAATTTATAATGAAAATCGATAATGTCTTCAATAGTTTTACTTTTAACAATATGATAATTTGCGAGAAGTTCTTTCATTTTTTCAGCAACCTGTTTAGGTGGACAAGTTTCATTACCTCCAACTTCATTGGGCATTTTTTTGTATTCCCCGACATTAAACCAATCTTTTCCGCTATCGGAAGTACCGGACTTTAATAAAAAATGGAGTTCTTTAATTACAGATTCGGTAAGTTTTGCATTTGCTTTCTCTATGATAAAATCGATACAACGAAAGTGATTAGAGGTTTCAATTATATCATCGACATTTAAAATTTCTTTAGATGCACCAATTGTATTGGTTTCAAAAATATATCTTGTTTGGTCGTGAGTAAGTCTGCTTCCTTCAATTTTATTGGAATTATAGGTTAAATCAATCTGAGTACGGTGGTAGATACCCCCTTTTAGTTTCATACTCTTTTGTTCCTTCAGGTGGTTCAATAAAATATTCTTGCTTATTTTTTTATTTTCCTTTTTAGGAATTACAGCATCTTCGGGGATATTCCAGGTTTTACCGGTTAAGAAAACTCCTTTTAATTTACCTGAAGCACAATAGTTGCGAACCGTTCTTTCGGACAGCGTCTTTTTTTTTGCAAATTCTACTACTGAAAGATATTTCATGTTTTTTTAAAAAATTCCGTTATCGGCAAATATACGTTAAAATTTCATGTAAAAATTGTTTAATTTTTGCCGATAGGGGAAATGTGAAATGAAAATACTTAACTGCCCTAATGGTTAGCAGTTTCTATCTGCACCTTTGACAGAGGTTGGTGAAAGTGTTTTTTTAACCTGTAGATGGGAAGATAAGTAAACAATATTGAAAGCAGGCCTGCAAGAACAGCATCCAGAAGAGCCATAAGGGTAGGATCTAATTTATGGTTAACCGTTAAGCTCTGCTGTGCAAGAAGCAATATTGTTAATACCAGTAAACCGGTTATGATGCCATGCAAGAGGCATAATTTTGTGATAAACTTGTTTTTATTCAGCTTATGGTCTATTGCCACTTCGATTAATTCTTGTTTGGAGGCAACAATAACCCGATTGATGATATCCATTGTCAGGATTACAGGCAAAAAGATGGCCATTGGCAACGTTAAACGTGCTAAGCTTTGAGGACCGGCAAAAAAATGAGTATATCCTAATTCCTGGAAACTGGCATAAGCAATAATAAAATTGAAACATACGTTGGGAAGAAAATAATAAATCGCACGTTTTCTTAAAAAGCGTTTGAGGGATGTTTTTTTGGACTGAGTTGCTGTTTTCATACGTAATTTATAAGGGCAAAGCCAGTATTTCCAATGCCTTATCTTTAATTTTTGAAGCTTCTTGTTTTGATAAGAAGTCTTCGTTGGACATTAAGGTAAAGTCCATTTGATCGTTAAAAGTAGTCGTCACTAAAGTGTTTGAATTTAGCCAGGGAAATGCTACTGTTGGACTGAAGATATCTTCCAGAATGAAATTTTTGTAATCGTTCCGGATTTGAAGGTTACCCATATTCGAAAGCGTCAGATCGTGTGCACCTCGGCTGGATTTTAGCAGCGCAATCATGCGATGTACCAGAGGATGCATCTGCTCACCCATCCAGAGCAGTTCCCGGGCGTCCATTTTTTCTATTTTTTGAGCAAGATCTTTTTTGATGTGCTTCGCCTGATCCAGTATCTGATTTTTTTCTTTTTTTAAAGACAGTTCCACCGTTGGGGCAAAGGCAAACATTTGGTCTTTTCTGATTTCAGGAATAAAATGGCGGATATCAATAGGGCTGATGACCTTTTTTTTCGCTGATTTTCCTTGCAGATCCTGAAAAGCCTGCATAAAAGCGGTACAAAGAATGGCGTGTACCGAAATACCACTGTCTTTGCATTTTTGCTTTATAATGGAGGAGTTTGTCGGATCTAATTTCCAATGAATGGCATAATTTTTTCCAAGATTTCTTTTTTTATTTTTCCGTTGCAGTAAAAAGAAAAATTTCCCCAAAAATAAAAAAAAGCTTTGCTTTGCGAGCTTTTTTTTGAAGATCAAACTGGGGCGTTAGGAAATTGTTGACCGATTGGAAGAGTGGATAGGGTTTCAGATCAAGTGTCGGATTATCGATTAAGGCAAGTAATTCCTGCATCAAAGTGACCATGCTGGTTCCATCGCAGATACAATGGGGCACTACCCATAACAATTCAGAGAATTTTTGTCCTTTGATCCATACCAATTGAGCCAAAGGGGAGCCTTCGCCTTTAAACTGCCGATACCATTCTTGTTCAGATTCCGCTAACCAATGGGTATCTGTTTGACGTTTTACGATGCGAAGCGGAATAGGTTTCATATTTTCCCTGATGGCATAAGCCGGATGCTGCTTATCCTGTAAATCAACCTCTGCACGGAGCAATGGATGCTTGTGTTGGATTTTTGTTAAAGCAATTTCGATCTGTTCTTGTAGAATTTCACCTTTGATTTTTGCCGTAAAGACACAGTTTAGAGGTGTAGCGGAATCCACATACATGATTCGTTCCACTAATAAGAGTTTTCGCTTGTTCATGAGGCGGCTTGATAATTTAATTGGCGTTTGATAGAATCAGTTATTTCATCACGAATGGCTAAGGCTTCGTGATAAGGCAAATAACCTTCACTTCCCATAAACGAGAAGTCGATAACACCTTGATAAGTAGAGGTGAGGATAGTTGTTGTATTACCCAATGGCCCAATAACAGATGGACTGCGAATAGTTTCCAACGCAAAGGATTGGTATTGATGGGGTATCTGAATACGTCCCAGGTTAGAAAACATACAATCGTTGGAGGACTTGCCTCGTTTTAGAAGTTTTGTAAAGTTGTTCAACGCCTTATGAGCAGATTCCATAACCATCATGGTGATATAGGGATTAAGTTTGGCGGTTTTGCGATCTACATGCTGCTGCATGACACGTAAATTGTCTAAGAAATCGAGTTTAGGATCTGATGACAGGACAATCATCAGACCGAAGGCGAAAATATGATCTTTTTTTACCTGAGGAGCAAAGCGCCTGATATCTACCGGACAAGAAACTTTATTAAAGGCTTTGTTTCCGCGTACTTTTTTAAAGGTATCCAATACGATAGCACTTAAAAAAGTATTGACGGTTATGGCTAGTGATTGACAATGGGAAATAAGCTGTTGACTTGTGGCCGGATCTAATTTCCAATGAATCAAATAGTCTGTCTGTCGATCAATCGCTTTTTTGCTGACGGGAATGCATTTGATGGCGAATGTTGCCAGTCGACCAATCATTTTTGCTTTGAATCTTTGTCTGTTACTATTTAAAATTAGGGAAGGAACGACGTCCTGAATACCTAAAATAGGATTTTCAATGCCTATATCTGCTTTAGGATTATCCAATACTTTTAAAAATTCATGAATTAAATTCATCGCAGCACCACCGTCGCACAGACAGTGATGAAAAGTCAGCAGCATATCTGAAGCATCACTTCCTTTGATCCACACCAGGCGGATCAAAGGTTTGTTTTTATAATCAAAGAGTGTCTGCAATTCTCGCATAGTTTCTTGTTGCCAGTCCTCTTCTCTTTTTTGATCCACAATACGGATAGGAATTGGATTCGGTAGCTTAGATAATTCAAACCATGGGATATTTTTTTCATCAATATGGATACATGCCCGTAACCAGGGATGTTTTTTCTGAAGTCTGCCCAAAGCATACTGAATCTCTTTTTCCTCCAATACACCGCGCAGGCGAAAAGGAATAACAACATGGAAGGGGTCTTTTCCTTCTCCCAAAAGCATACGCTCTCCAAATAGCAATCTTCTTTTCATATTTTATACTGAAGCTAATACCAAACGTTCTTGTTTTACAAAATCTTCTAATAATGCAACTGCTTTGTCATTGCCGCCTGCTGTTAGAAAAGCGGTTTGAACTTCTTTGGCTGCATTTCTGTATTTAGGGTTTTCTAAAAGCTCAAAGACAGTTTTTCTCAGGTCTTCTATGCGAAGTCGTTTGTATCGAATGCTGATTCCACAGCCCGCTTGTTCAATCAACTTTGCGGTATGAAAGTGATCGTAAGCGATTGGTGTAATCAACATCGGGAGACCATTGGTAAAGGTGTCGTTTACGGTATTGAAACCACCGTGACAGATGACCATATCCATGTGGGGCATCAATGTAGATTGTGGGACAAAACCATTTACGATAAAATTGGAAGGCCATTTGTCAAATATATCAGGCGGTGTCGCGGCAATTATAGTAACGGGCTGGTCGGCAAATGCTTCGATGAGTTTGCCAAAAAAATCTTTTCGGATATCCACTAATAAAGTACCCAAAGACACAAATATTTTTGGCGTTGTGCTGGCGGCTAATCGTTCCCAGTCAAATGGACTATTATTAGGACGGCCTTTTACCGGACCTACAAATTTCATGTGTGAGGGTACCGTTTCAAAACCGGCAAATGATTGCGAGGTGAACACCAGATTTAGTTGATGTGAATGTATGAAGATACCCTCATCAGCGATACCGACTTCTTTTTGCAGCTCTTTGATGAGATTTTGCTGCCATTCAAATATTTTAGGAGCACTTTTCTCGGTATCCCCCATAACATCCGGTGGTACCGGGGTTGTTGTCACAGAAGGGATACGATGTTTATGTGCAAACAAAGCGCCGCCAAAAGTGATACAGTCATTAATGATTACATCAGGTTGCCAGTGACCGAGTAGTGTTTCTAAGCCCGGCATCATCATTTTGGCAAATGGAACATAGGTTTCTTCCAGTGCCAGTTTCATGACTTCCGGTCCCGAACAAGATGGGCCATCGTCTTGTCGTTTTAATATTCGCTGAAGTTCCTCCTGATAAGGTAGGAGATCTTCCTCGGGATAGATATAAGTTCCTCCTGTCGGAATATGTTCCTTCGCCAATGGTGTAATACCAAACCATTTGACTTCATGACCACGAGCCAATAAACTGGCACCCAAACTTAATGTTGGACTGATATGTCCGAAAAATGGCGGAACAACAACGAGAAATTTGGCCGGAGATTCAATAGATCGCTGTGCGGAAATTATGGCATGTTCGAGTAGATCTGCTGCAGTCTTCGTTCCGCCTGCATCTATAAAAGATTGGCGAACTTTGAGGGCAGCTTCGCGATATTGAGGATTATTCAGAATATCATGAACACTACTTTTTAGATGATTTGCTTTAAATCGGTTAAAATTGAGACGTTCACCGGCTCCGATACGTACGACACGCCCTGCAACATGTGACTGATCGTATGCAATTGGAATAACAACGAGCGGGAGCCCCTGTGAAAGGGCTTCTGAGACCGTGTTGTGTCCGCCATGGCACACCACAGCATCTAAATGAGGTAACAAATCCAATTGTGGGATTTGTGCATAGACCATAAAATTTTCAGGCCACTGATCAAATAAATCCGGATCTGAAACCACTACAACCGTTAGATCTTCCTCCTGAAAGGCATCGATTACCTTTTGAAAAAATGCTTTTTTATGCTCGTGGTCGAATGTGGTGCCGATGCTGACTAAGATTTTTTTCCCTGGACTGTTTTTCAAACGCTCCCAATCGAAAGTGCTGGATATGCGGCGTTCTGTTATTACCGGACCTGTGAATTGATAGTTTGAGCTGAGATCCATTTCTCCAAAGAAATACTGAGAAGTTAACACTAAAGTAAGAAGATCAGAGCAAGCCAGTGATTGTTTTTCTTTGACACCAAGCTCTTCTTGTAGCGCCAGGATCTGATTGACTTCCCATTCGTGTACTTTGGGTAACTCACTTATAATTTTGATTGCTGCCGGGGCGGTTACGGAGGTCGCATAAGGACGATTCACTTTTTTTGCCGCAATTGCCGCCGCAAATAATTGATGATCACCAATGACTAAATCTGGTTCATAGGCTTCCAACAGCTTAACAATTCCGTTATAACAATGTCTGTTTAAAGGGATCAATACTTCGTCGTATAAAAACTTGATACTGTCAATACCGTAAACTACCTTTTTTGAAATGATATCGAGATACTGTTCGCTCTCTCTTTTTTCTTCGTCAGTCTGATCGTATTGGATAAGCAATAATTGTCCGCCTGCAGGAAGTTTAGATTCTAAGGTTTGGTCAAGACTGATCCATGCTACTTCATGTCCTCTTTCTAAAAGCTCGGCACCAATACTCAATGTAGGATTGACATGACCTGTTAGCGGGGGAACAACAAATACAAATTTAGCCATAGTTCTGTAATAAAGGGTTAGTTAAAAATTGAACAATAGTTTCTGCTATCTGAATGGGAGCCTGAATGGGAATATTGTGATCGCCATCGATGAGTTTCAGCTCGGCTGTACCAATTTGAGATTCTAACCATTCTCCTGTCGGTTTACAGTCAGAAGCTGATCCATAGAGTAACAGAGTGGGTATGCGTAATTCGGAAATAAGAACCTGATACAGAAAATCTTTTTCTTTAACCATATCTGCTTTGATACTGGTCTGGTGAAATAAAAACTCGTATAAGCGATGGTTTTTTTCGAATTGTCTTTTTCCCATTTTCACTTTTGTGGTATCCGTAAAGTTGGTGATATAATGTTCGAGAAATTCCTTGCTGTAAGCTTCGATAATACCTCGTGTCTTTTCATCTTGCGGATCCGGTGCTTCAATGACAACCAATTGTTCTACACGTTTAGGGGCTATCAAAGCCGTTTGGAGAGCAATAAGTCCGCCAAAGCTATAACCTACAAGTTGTGCTTTTTTGATTTGGAGGTCATCCATCATTGCGATTAAATCAGAGGACATATTTTCTAAATCATATCCTTCTAAGGTACGCTCACTTCTGCCATGACTTTTTAGATCGTACATCACCACATGAAAGTGCTGTGCCAAAATGGGAGCAATGTTAAAATAATAAATAGAAAGATTACTAAACATACCGTGGATCAGTACCACGGTATCTTCAGCACCTTTATTGAGTTCCTGTACGTGAACTTTTTTATTATTAATAGTGATTATTGGCATTCGTAGATATAATTAATGATTTTATTCAGATCAAGATTGATCAGTTCATCCAAATCCATAGCAGACAGCCAGCCCGTGAAATCGATCTGATCGCCAAAGTGTGCTTTGATTTTTTCTGAAAAGGATACAATTTCTATACTGTCCATTTCCAGATCTTTGGTAAATGAACTTTGCGGAGTGATATCCATTTCTTCTACAAATTCTTCACCAATAATTTCTGTAATAAAACCCTTTAAAAGGTTGAATAACTCTTCATGATTTCTTTTTAATGTCGTGTTTAAAGTGTCCATCCGATAATATAATTTAGGTGTTTGATTGTTTTAATTTCAATTTGATCGATCCACAGATGATCGCCTTGTATGCAGGTTACTTCGTGTCTTTTGGGGTTACCTTTCAGCCCCGTTCCCAATAATTTTCCATAAGCTTCTTTTGCTACCCAAAATCGGGTGGTCCATTCGGCCTGATCTCGTTCTTCTAATAAGGCTAATTCTGTATCGGTGAATACCAATTGATAAAATTCAGGACTGCGTTCGGCAATGATTTCCATGTCAATACCCACCGGTTTATCGTGCTGCGCAATGGCTACAGCATCTTTTCCTTTATGTGCCAGTGAGATCTGAATTTGTTCCGTAGCATTGCCTTTGAGATGAGGTTTGCCTGTTTTATCAGAATAAATCTCAAAGGTGATAGGATAACTGGGCTGCTTTTTCTTTTCGCTAAGCACCTGTCTTACGGCATCTTTTACGGCTACACGGCTCACCATCCAATTTTTTCTGCGATTGGGCAGGAGCTCCTGATAGTATTGTTTTTCCCTTTGATTGAAATAACGTTTCAGTATAAAATCCCAGGAACTTACGCGCGAGTAGGCCTGATGAAAGAAAAAGACTTGTGGGGCAATTTCTTCTGACAGACGGTTATGGAGCGGAGACATGGAAACATTCCATAAAGCTTCGTCAATTTCTAATCTCCGGTTTTGCCATCCTTTTATCGCGCACCAAACTTTTCCGTCTCTTTGTAGCACAATGTCGGCGATAGCAAATTCATCGTTTAATTCAGTCAGTATACAGGTACACTCAAATTCGCCATTCTGATCGTGCATATCTTCGAAGAATTCAATTTGTTTGATTTTGACCGGAAAAGCAATGCGGTCTTTGGTTAAGGTAAGTTGCAGCCATAATCCAAACAATTGTCCGGCATTATCCAATAAGGAACCTTTACCGCCATTACCTTTTATTTGTCCAGTAATACCTTTCTTTCCAACAGCTGATATGACCGTAATACCCTGATATTTTTCTCCATGGAACATGTGCTTCTCATAGATTTCCAAAGGAGTTCGCTCAATAGGCAATCGTTCGCCTATTGAAAGATCAAAAGTAGGTTGTGGTGGATGTGATGCTGTTAAAAACACCTCTGAATTGGCAAAATTCTCTATGTCCAGATAGGCGTGATGGTTGGAACGCCAGACGCCTTTTATCGTTTTTTCAAAAGGCCTGGCAACGTTCATCCATTGAAATACACTGACGTTCATGATTTTGTGAATTTTGGTTTCCGGCTGTTCTGCTTGCGCTGCTTCTGCCAGTAATTCAAAGATCATGGTCATTGGAATCACAGGTTCCATATCTGCCACATCTGACCAGCCTTTCGGTTGTCGTAAAAGGCTGTGATCAATCAGATAAGGATGCGTATCTAAATTGACGTGTAGTGTTTTTGTAAAAGGACTGTCGGCCAGTTGTTTTTTCGTTAAAACAGGTGTTAAAACGACGGCTTCTCCCTGATTTTGAAAGACATCCAATACTTCTTCCTGCATTCGGATCATATCGGCGATATTTTCCTGAAAGGCACGGACCAATGGGTGACTTACTTTTGCTTCCGTTAAAACCTTTTTGGGCTGTACGGTATGGATCGATTTCCGTAAGTTTTGCAAAGGTTCAAAATCACGTATAATAGGTGATCCTAATTGTAATTTTATACCTTTTTTAGGGACTATTTTTCTGTGATTTTGAATGTTTAAAAAATCGAGCGCCAGTACTTTTCCTTCTACAAATAAAGCGGCTACTACCCGTTGCAGCTGAGCAAGTGCTGTTCGATTGGCTACACTTGAAGCAAGGGTACTGAAGGGGCTGCCTTTTAGCGTATCATCAATAAAACCAATTAATCCTCCTGTACCTACCTGAATAAAAAAACGAACTCCTTCCGCATAAAGTTTTTCGGTTAGTTCCCGAAATCTTACAGGCTGTACCAAATGTTCGGCGCTTAATTTACGGATAGACTTCTGATCTGCCGGATAAGGCAGGAGGGTAGTGGCTGACCACAACGGAATTTTTGTTTTTTGGAATTGAACTTTTTCCATACCGGCTAAGATCACATCCAGTTTATCTGCAACAAATGGAGAATGAAAACCGGATTGAAACGGTAAAACCTGGTGGAATATCTGTTTTGACTTTAATAAAGGGGTCAATTCCTGAAGTGCCGCATTTGTACCACACAGGATGACCTGATGTGGACAATTATCATTGGAAACATAGAGGTTAGGAATTTGTTCAATCAATGGCTTTACCTCTTCAAGACCTGCTCCAATAGCAATGAATTTTGAATCTTTTAGCTCAAATGTTTTTGGATCAAGAACATCGATTAAATCCTTGACAGTACTGGCTTCGGCCAAATCTGAAGCATATCCCGCTAACCATTCTCCTAAACTATGTCCGGCATTCATATCCGGATAGATTCCCAATTTTTTTAAGGAACTGTCCAGTATGCCACAAGTATTAAAAATACCTAATGCGTCGTTCAGCAGTCCTTCACCGGCTGTTTCTATAGGTGCTGTCAATCCAAAATATCGACTGACAGTTTCAACTTCGCCTTTTTCTAAACCGTCTAATCCCGGGAATACAAAAGCTAGTTTGCCGCCATTTTGTAAAAGGGGAGCAGAGGTGTACCAAATATCTTGTTTATTGCGCCACGCATTATTTTTGGACACAATTTTGATTGCTTTTTGAATACGCTCGGGTGTTGGATCAAAGAGTGCAATACGATAATCTCCATTTCCTACGGAGGTATCGTTATCCTGAAGCGCCGAAAGTAAAGCTTCACGTGTCGGTCTTGCAAGCAACAATACTTCGTCTTTTTTAGGGATGTCATACCCTTCTAAAACAACGTGGGCGTTGATCCCTCCAAATCCAAATGCATTTACTGCTGCGATTTTGGGTAAACCGGTTTGCGACCAGTTCTTAGCTTCCTGTATGGGTGTAAATCTGGTGTCTTGTATAGAGGCGGTTGGGTTTTCACAATATAAGGTAGGTGGCAATGTGTCGTGATGAAGGGCCAGACAAGTCTTGATTAAACCCGCTATTCCGGCAGCAGGCATGGCGTGCCCTATATTGGATTTGACTGATCCTATACCGGCGCGTGCAGCGGTTTCTTCTTTGCCAAAAAATTGAGACAGAGTTTGCAGTTCTGTTTTATCGCCTAATGGAGTTCCCGTGCCATGAGCTTCCAGGTAGCCAATTTGTTCTTTATCTAAATTGGCCTGTGTCCACGCTTGTTCCAATGCTTTTAACTGGCCTTTTACAGAAGGGCTCATCACGCTTGTTCCATTGCCATCACTGCTGATACCAACTCCTTTAATAACGGCATAAATTTTATCCTGATCGCGTACAGCGTCTTCCAACCGTTTTAGGACAACGAAACCACAGCCTTCTCCAATGAGCAATCCGTCTGCATCTTCGCTAAAGGGCTTGATTTGCTGTTGATGTGATAATGCTCCCAATTGGCTGAATATACTCCAAAATGCAGCATTTTGACCGGTATGAACTCCGCCGGCAATCATCATATCGCTTCGGCCACGCAGCAACTCTTGCACGGCATGGTCTACGGCTACAAGAGCGCTTGCACAGGCCGCATCAACGGTGAAAGCAACGCCTCCAAGATTGAATCGGTTGGAGACTAATGAGGCAACAAGGTTGGGGATTAACCCCATGGCGGTATCTGCAGAAAACCGCCCTTTGCGTTCCTGAAAGGCCTGTTTTATTTTTTCAATATCGGAAGAAGATACCTCCGGCAATAGTTCTTGCAAAAGTGAGAATATCTGTTCGCCAGTACGTACAATTTCAATGGCGCGTGTAGCTCCGGGACCTGTATAATTCCCTTTTCCGATGACAATTCCGGTTCGTTCCAATGAAACTTTTTTTCGGAATACACCTGCGTCTTCTAATGCTTTTTGAACGAGTTCGAGTGTTAATAAATGGTCGGGTTCAGTGCCTTCAACGGCAAGAGGTAAGATACCAAAGGCCGTAGGGTCGAATTCATAATCAGGAATAAATCCGCCACGATTACAATAAAAGCGGTCCGTAGCTTCCTTGCTTCCGTTAAAGTGAACAGGATCGATTCGATCTGCCGGAACAACTTGCGTGGAGTCGACTTTATTGATGATATTCTGCCAGAATTCCTCTGCATTTTTTGCACCAGGAAACAGGCAGGATAAACCTACAATAGCAATATCTGTTTTTTTCATAATAAAGGAATACGACGGTTATTACCAATTTTTACCAGACATAATTAATACCTGACTTTCTGTTCCATATTTGATTTCGTTCAGAAATAGTTCTTTCCCTTCTTCTAATGGGATCAGCGAAATTCCGCGGCGTTCGTACTCACTTTCTAATGATGAAGAAACCATTCCCGCGCCTTTCCATGGCCCCCAGTTGATCGAGATTACTTTTCCTTTCAGCCTTTTGTTTAAGACCTTGGCATAATCATCCAATACACTATTGGCTGCGGCATAATCCGTTTGTCCTTTGTTACCATACACAGAAGCAATGCTTGAAAATAAAACTACAAACTGGCAATCTGAACGCAATTGTTCCGCTAGCACACGTAAGGGTTTTACTTTTGTATCAAAGACACGTTCAAAAGAACTGGTGGTTTTCTGCTTGAAAAGTTTGTCTTCCAAAAGACCTGCGCCATGAATGACACCGTCCAATTGTCCATATTGTTTATAAATATCATGGATAAGCTGAGTTAAGCCCTCTTCATCACAAACATCTAAGGATTGATAGACTACTTTATTTCCCAATTCTTCCATGTGTCGAATGGTACGCAAAATTTGATTGTTTTTGAAAATTCGCAGCGTCTCTTTTTCAATTTCAGATGGAGCACTGAAATTACCGGTCTTGATGAAGTAGCTTCTGATTTCTTCTTTCGATTCCATTAGTTCTAATTCTTTTGAATCGGTAATAACTTCTCTCGGATCTGTTGATCTGCCCACAAGAACATAGGTACATGGATAAGTGGCGGACATGTGTTTGACCAGTTCCGCAGTAATCCCCTGTCCTCCGCCAAGGACTAAAACAACCGATTTTTTGTCCAATTCGATATGTGCCCGATCAAGAGCTGTTAACATGGGCGAAGGTATTATTTCGACTTTATGGCGTTGATTGTTTTTGTAAATCACTTCAACGGATTGGTCTGTTGTCAGGATCTCGCGTAAAGTAATTTCGGCTATTTGGTCTACTTCCTGTGCCGTATTGAGACTGATCAGCCTGAAGTTGGTTTGTTCAAACTCACGAGCTAAACTTTTGAATAAGCCGGGATAACCCTGATAATGACGTAATGCACGGGTGTCTTTTAATTCTTCTACATGTGCCGGGATATCGGAGATCAAATAAATCCATTGCGCTTTTTCAAGATCCATATTCTTAATTAAACCAACGTGGTCGATGATACTATGCTTCACAGTAGCGGAGTATATATCGGTAATAATCAATCCATCAAAGAGCGCTAGATTTTGTTCGTTATGAACCAATTCAGTGATTGCACCGTATTGCTCCAATATCGTTTTAATGGCCAAGGTTTGTGTTCCATTGTCCGGAACTATTGCAAATCGTTTTCCTTTGAGGATTTCGGTGTTTTGTGCTTCGGAAATAAGGGTGGGTACTAAATCAAACCGCAGGCGTGTCAATAAACTTTGTACGGGTTCAGTTGTGCTCATGTCACTTATCCAGGCAGCTAAACCATTTAACGTTTTTATGGCGGCTAATTTTTCCATAAGATCATCAGCCTGCTCCTTGTCATCACCAAATCCGATTTTATTTTTCAGATCGCTGATGATTTCCATTCGTTTAATGGAATCTATACTTAAATCGGCTTCCAGATCCAGATCCAGTCCCAACATTTCTTTCGGATAACCGGTCTTTTCACTAACAATATCTAAAATAGCCGTTTGCAGTTCTGCAAGTGTCACGGTGGTTTTATCCGCTGTTAAAGGTGCTACTGTTGCTAATTCAATTTTTGTTGCAACTGAATCAACAGTACCTGTGTATTCCGTAAGCCAGATTACAAGTCCGTTTAAAGTTTTTATGGCCGCCAGTTGTTCCATCACCGTATCTTCATTTTCATGATCACTGTTGAGTATGCCAAGCTCATTACGGAGCGCGCCAATAATTTCAACTCTTTTAATAGAATCAATGCTGAGGTCAGCTTCCAGATCCATTTCCATTCCTAACATTTCCTGCGGATAGCCGGTTTTTTCGCATACCACTGTTAACAACAAAGATTTGATATCTCTTGAAGGTATTTGCAGGGATACTTTAGCTATCGGTTTATCGTTCGTAATTACGGTTGCTGCCAATGGATTAGCCGTCTTATTTTCTACTGTCGCAGCATAAACGGGAATAGGAGTTAGGTGCTGCTGTTGTCCTAAGAAGGAAAGCATGACATCCCGCTGCGCCTGGATCAACATTTTCATACTGTTTAAATATTCTTGTAGTATGTGTTCTGCGGCAGGTTGTGTATCTGGTGTCTGGATGATCTTGGAGTTTGTCATTTGAATGGGAGTTACGATTGGTAATGCACCATGAGCAGGTAAAGTACCTGTGGTTGGATGAGCGGCTTGTCCATTTACACGCCAAATCGTTGGGCTCTTTTGATAAAGATCCGGTTGATCGATTTGGATTAAATTCGCATGTCTGTCTTCAAAAAGTTTATTTAGATTAAAGGTTCGGCCAGTTCCAAGGTATTGTGCCAGCATACAAAGGAGGTGGGTGAGACTATTATGATTGTTATCCTCAACATGTAGGATCAGTTCCTCTTGATTGAGGCAGGCCTTTGTTAGTCCTGTTAATATTTTTCCGGGACCTACTTCAATAAATATCCTTGCTCCATCGGCATACATGGCCTGGATTTCGTCAACAAAATGCACGGGTTGCACAAGGTGATCGGTCAATTGTGCTTTAATGTCAGATACCGCGCTTGGGTATAAGGCTGCTGTGGTGTTGGACCAAACCGGAATCTGCATTTCCTGAAAAGGAATTTCTTTCAGAACATCGGCATACAAATCTTTGGATTTGCTCACCAAAGGACTGTGAAAGGCACAGGCAACCTCTAGTTTTTTGGCTGAGATGCGCTCGTTTTTAAGTGCCTCCATGAATTTATCAATGGCTGCAGTACTTCCGGCAACAACGCATTGAGTTGGTGAATTGTAATTGACCGGATAGCAGTCCTGATGTTGGTCCAGAATTGTTTTCAAACGATCTGCATCAATGTTTACGGCTACCATAGCTCCGGGATCACCATCTGTAATGGCATCTAGAATAGATTGTGCACGTTTGCTGCTGAGTTCAACCAACTGTTGTTCGTTAAATACACCGGCAAAACATAAAGCCGGTAACTCTCCATAGCTATGTCCTGCTAACATATCAGGTACAATACCGAATGACTGTAACAATTGAGCTAAGGCAAGATCTACAATACCTAAAAGAGGTTGTGCGAGACGTGTATCCTTAATGGTTTCTTTTTGTTTTTTTAAGGATGCGGTATCAAATGTGGCTGCAGGGAAGACCACTTTTTCTAAATCAGGATATTGTGATATGATTTTTCGCAGGGCAGGAAACAGCACGAACAGATCTCGTGCCATATGAATGTTTTGGCTGCCTTGTCCGGGAAACAAAAAGGCAGTTTTACCCGCTCGTTTACTGACCATAAAAATATCTTTACTTTCAATGCCCGTTAACAAGAGTTCAATTTTCATCACGAGATCTTCGGCTGTATCTGCAACAATGCTCAATTGAATCGGTTTTTCTGAACCCACGGTTAAGCTGTAGGCGATGTCTTTTAAAGATAAACTATCATTGATTTGCAATAAAGTTTTTACCTGTTCTAATTGAATTTTGGCTGCATCATAATTATCTCCCCGGAAGACGAATAATTCGGAGGGCCAGGATTGCAGAATGGCGGCTTCTTCTTTTTGTGGATGATTTTCGATTACCATATGAAAATTGGTACCACCAAAACCGAAGGCACTAATCCCTGCATAACGCTCTTTTTCGGACCATAATCCGGTTTTTGCGTGAAAAGCAAAAGGACTTGTGTGGGCATCGAAGTAGGCATTGGGCTGTTGGAGATGAAGAGTAGGAGGTTTTACTCCGTGGTATACAGACATAGTGGCTTTGATCAGTCCGGCCAGACCGGCAGCACATTTGGTATGTCCAATTTGTGTTTTTACAGATCCGAGATGGGTCTGAGACGGTAAAGCCCCGGATTTTAGAAATAGATTGGTGAGTGCCGTAAGCTCCGTTTTATCTCCCACCACTGTTCCGGTACCATGAGCTTCAACTAAACCAACTGTAGCGGCACTAATACCTGCCTGATCATAGGCACGTTCCAGTGCGCGTACCTGACCGATTTTTCGCGGTGCGGTAAGACCAAGGGCTTTACCGTCGCTCGATCCTCCGACACCTTTTATAACCGAATAAATACGGTCACCATCACGAATGGCATCTTCATATCGTTTTAAGACTAAAATTGCGACCCCTTCGCCGAGCGCAATACCGTCTGCAGCACTGTCAAATGTTGCGCAGCGCCCTTTACGGGAGAGGGCATGTGTGCTGGAAAACATCAGATAATCGTTGATACCGTTATGCAAATCTGCTCCTCCGGTAAGTACCATATCCGATTTGCCCAGGATCAATTCCTGGCATGCTAAATCAATAGCAGCTATTGATGAAGCACAGGCAGCATCTACGGTAAAATTTCTTCCTCCCAGATCCAGACGATTTGTAATTCTACCGGCAATTACATTGGCCAATATACCCGGAAATGAATCCTCGGTAGTTTGTGGGAATGCTTTTTCTACTTCTTCGTGAAGCTCTCCGAAAACTTGTTTGTAATAACCTCTGAAACTGTAACTGTTGGCAAGATCATTTCCGCCTTCAGCACCAATTATAACTGATATATTTTCTCTGTTGATTTGTTTTTCACCATAACCCGCATCTTCCATTGCACGTTTGGCAACGAGTAAAGTTAAAAGCTGCGTTGGCTCTATCGCCGCAAGAGATTGTGGCGGAATGCCAAATTCTAATGGGTCAAAATCTATTTTTGGAATAAAACCGCCCCATTTTGAATGTGATACGTCCGAACCATTAGAATCAGGCTGATAATAGAGGTCCTTATTCCATCGTTCCTCCGGTACTTCAGTAACGCAGTCTTTTCCAAGAATGATGTTCCGCCAGTATTCTGCTAAATTTTTGGCACCCGGGAACACGCATTCCATACCTATAATAGCGATATCCAGGGCTTTGTCGGCTGATGAAGGTTTTTCCGGCAGAGCAGCCTGTTGAATATATTTTTGATTTTCGATAGCAACGTTATGGTGGAGTGATTCCAGTGTAATCACCTGATTGTGCATGGTGGCTACCTGCCCAATCATATACATGCCTAAATCAAGTTGTTGGTTTTTGGGTATCGTTACGAGTGCATCACCTTGGCGGTCAATGCCTTTTGCTGCAATCCGGAGACGTCCTACATTCAGTTTTTCCAGCTCTTCCCAAATTTGCTTTTTGTCCGTTCCAAGGGCTAGTAACTTTTTCTTTTCATTGTCGAAATGTAGAGCGAATGCCGTATTTAAACAACGTGTTTCATGGCCTGGTGCCGTTTCCAGCAAAACAGTATCTTTAGCTTTCATTGCTTGCTGCTGAAACTCTTGCTGAATGGCTCCTGTACTCACTGCTTCTTGTGTATACAAATAGGCTGTTCCCATTAATACACCAACTTTTACACCTCGGGCAGCGAGAGTGGCGGTCATAATAGATACAAAGGCTGTGGAAAAAGCATCATGAATTCCGCCGGCAAAAAATACACTTATATTTTCCGGATGATCTTCTTTTAAAATACGTTCAATTTGTTTTTCCCAAAGTACTGTGCTGGAGAGCGGGCCAACATGCCCACCACATTCCCGACCTTCAAACACGAAATTTTTGGCGCCTTCTTTTAGGAAAATATCCAGTAACGCTGGGGAAGGTACATGTAAAAACGTAGTTATACCGGCTTTTTCAAATACTTTAGCTTGTGCAGGCCGACCTCCTGCGATCAATACTACGGGAGGTTTGGCTTCAAGGATATAGGCGGTTTGTTCTTCTCTTAATTCTTGTGGAGCAAAACCTAATATCCCTACGCCCCAGGTTTTATCGCCGGCCAGTTTTTGAGTTTCGATGACTAATGCTCTTGCTTGTTCTCCTTTGAGTAAAGAAAGAGCGATAAAAGGTAAAGCTCCTGTTTCGGCTACCGCTTTGGCAAATGCCGGAACATCACTTACGCGGGTCATCGGTCCTTGGGCGATCGGGTATCGTAGGCCAAGTTGTTTGGCTAATGGATTATTTTCGTCAATAATTGCAGATGCTTTTGCTTGTTTCAGATGACCATATAGGGCTTCTTGAAATCCAAAAATCAATTTTTTTAACGTTTTGAAATTTTCATACAGCTCTGTCGCTAAAGCTATGTCTTGCCCCATCGGAATGTAACTTTTTTCAGGGTCGAGGTCATTAAAGTATTGTCCTAACTCTTCGGGAGAAACATTTTCAGCTAAAACAGGTGAATTGGGTCTAACCAATACACGATGCTGGGCGATGATTTTGGTTTCCGTTCCATTTAATTTCGAACATAGATTTTTGAGTTCCTGAGGAACGGAACTTTCTGGATATAATGCCAATTGACTGTCTAATACAATACCTTTTGCACCAAGTGCTTTTGCGGCAGCAGCAGTATGAAGACCTATTCCTCCTTGTACCCATACAGGTATGGTCTTGATTTCTTGTATGACACGCTGAAAGAGAACAAATGTGGATTCATAACCAACTAATCCTGCAGTTTCATTTCCTTTCACAATAATTCCAACAGCTCCCAGTTTTTCGGCTTGTCTGGCTTGTTCAAGGTTAGTTACCTGATAAATTCGTGATACATTAGGGTAGATTTCTACTGAGATTCCAAATGGAAGGATCGCAAGGCTTACCTGCTCGGGTAGTTGAAGGGATGTTAACCTGTCACTGGTAAGATATACACCGTAGGAAGGTATATTGTTCCCGTCAAGTTGATGTAATGCTTCCTGAGCGATTTCGATATCATGTCCTAAACTTAATACGGGGAATGCTCCGGCTTGAAATAATTGAGACATTAGGTTGACGTCTGGCTTTTCAAAAGGCGTTAATCCTATAATAGTAGAATTTTTCATAGGTTGATAAGATTGAAATGAGATTTGGAAATGGTGTAACTTCAATAATGACCTTTGTGGTACTATAGTAGTTATCGTGGTATAGTGGAATAAAAGTAATAAATTTCTTCTAAATTATAAGTATTGAAATTTATTTTATAATGATTTTTTTACAAAAACTTTAAATACTGGATTATTTTTAGCTTGTTTGTAAAAAAAAACTTCTTTTTTTATGGTTTTTATATTTTTTCTAAATTCGTTCGTACTGTTATCTAATGTATTTGTTTCATTTTTGAATAAGTACGATGAGAATTTTACTTCTAAAATAGTGCTCAGTGTTTCAGTTAGAGCGAATTAAAACTTAAATGTACCTCTTAGTATTTATAAAAATCTACGGTATTTTGCAGGAAAAATTACGGTTATTTGCATGAAAAATCTGATCACCTGTGTTAGGTGACCTCTAAAACTAACGAAGAAAATTATTGCTGTTGGTATTGATTTGGGATGGAATGAAGTAAAGAAAGCTTTCTCTTTTGATTGAAAAATAAAGAGATCAATCTCGCTGTAAAGAAGTTTAGAGCCCTGGCTTTTAGAAGTTTATTTTACCGGTTTTCTATTTTTATGAAATTGTAGAGGGAGCAGAATTAACCATATGTTGTAAAATATAGGGAAATTATAATATTCTGATGCAGTAATTAAATTTCTTTAAGATTGTCTTTATAAGTACGGCCTATTGGCAACTCTCTGCCATCTCTGAGCTGTACCATGCGTGAATTGAATGATTTTACGTGGCTTTTTAAAACCAAATACGACTTATGTATTCTGATAAAACCCAGGTGACGGTGCATTTCTTCAAACTTTGCCATGCGTTCCAATACCATGTGGTTTTTGTAACGGGATACAATTTTAAGGTATTCGCCAAAGCCTTCTATCCAATAAATATCATCCAGCTTTACCTTATTTACAATATAGTCTGACTTAAACATAATATAGTCCTCGGCAATATCTTTAGACTTTATAAAATGGTGGTATTCTTTGGCTTTTGTAATGGCTTTTTCGAAACGTTCAATACTTATAGGTTTTATAAGATAATCTACTACATCAAGTTCAAATGCTTTGGCAGCATGTTGTTCTTCGGCGGTTATAAAAATGCAGAGTGGCTTGTTGGGTGTATTTTGCAGCAACTCTATGCCGTTGATGTCGGGCATATTAATGTCGAGGATAAGTAAGTCAACTTCATTTTGCTGCAAAAAATTGGTGGCTTCCTGTGGATTGCTAAAGGTAGCGAGCAGGTTGACACCATCAGTATTGGCACAGTAGTTTCTTATTAGCTCCAGCGCAAGGTATTCGTCATCTACGCCCACAGCCTGCAATTGTTTCATAATTTAATTTTGAGAGTAGAAAAGTACGTCTTATTTAATAATTCGTCAAACAATTGATAATTTTCTGCATATTTCATGGTGAGGATTTTTTTCAGTGCAACGAGCCCCATTCCGTTATATCCGTTATGGTTATTAAAGTGAATCTTTTCCGGTACAGAATTTTCTATCCTGAATACGAAGGTATCATCAACCTTATCAAAGTTCACCTTAATATAGGCTTCTCTATCCGCTCCAATACCGGAGTGTTTTAGTGCATTTTCAAAAAGTGTAAAATATATAGAAGGAGGAACCTCTACCTGTTCCTGTACTTCGCTATCATTTAGTTCAAATACGATGTTCAGCGTATTGTTGTACTTAAGTTGATACAAACCTGCAAGAGCTTTCATCATTTCGAACTCTTTGTGTATCGCAATAGTTTTTTTATCGGTTTCGTATATAACATATTGCAACAGCTGGCTTAGCTGTAGTATCGCTTCGGTTGTATTGCCATGCTGGTTGTAACTGCCCGCGTAAATGTTGTTAAGGGTATTGAGTAAAAAGTGAGGATTTATCTTTGACTTCATGAGGTTGAGGTCGGTCTCATTTTTTTTCACCTCAAGGTCGAGATAGTCATATTCGATTAAGAATTTATGTCTTGATATTCCTAAAAAAGAAGCAACTAAAATTACGATACTCTGTGAACTGTATACGCTGATCAAAAACAATGTCTGGTCTTGTACTGCATCGCTCTCCTGAGAAAATTCAGGTTCAACAAGCAGTCTTAACAACGTTGTTGATATAAATAATATCAGTGCATATAGCAGGTATTCAGGATACTTATTGGTTTGGTAATAGGCGGGAACTAAATAGGAATAACAAACGAAATATAATACCGTATTAACAGCCATAATAAAAAGTATTCTATACAACGCAAAAGGCATTTCCGTAAAATAAAGTGTCGAAATTACCAGAAAAGAGGTGTATATCACAAAAAACAGGATGTGTTGAAACCTGATAAGGTTTGTCCATTGCTTCTTCATGAGACTGCCTATAATCTTTTGTTCAAACAGTAATCGGAAAGCTACAAGGAGGATAATGATGTTTGTTAGTAAAACCATACTTTTTTGTGTTAAAAATTATTCACCCTTTAAAATTATATCATTAAAAATACAAATATCATTATTTTAAAACAGGCACTTTGCGTTGTTTGTTTATTAAATGAGTCGTTCGTTGAAAATTACTTTTTTGAAAAAATCAATCGTATACTTTTACCTCAGACAAATAAATTAACGATTTATCAAAATGTATAGAAAATATATATCAATCCTGTTTTTTTTAATGATTTTTTCTACGAAAGCAGTAGCGCAACAAGATAATTTTAACATGTGGCTGCAATATACAATGTCCGCAAAATTAAGCGAAAAGTACAGCTTTACGGCACTTTCTCAATATCGGGCATACGATTTAGTAATGGATTCACGTCTTTTTTTAGTTTCTACCTACCTGGAAAGAAAGTTAGATCATGATCTTTATCCGGCTGTGGGGTATATGTTTTTGGTACTTCAGCCCTATACCAGCGACACCGATAAAAAGCTGCGGTATGAAAACAGGCCGTTTCAGCAGTTAACAATCAAAAATAAAATTGGCCGTACTACCTTATTACACCGTTATCGTGTTGAAGAACGTTTCTTAACCAACCCGGATGATTTTGTAGTAAGATTGCGTTATCTCCTATCGTTAAAAATTCCATTGGGTAAAGAAGGAGGGAAGAATTTATTATACGGTATTCTGAAAAATGAAATCAGGATGAATGTAGTAAAGACGGAACAATTTGACAGCAACAGGATCACTGCCGGATTAGGGATTAATGTGGGTAAACAATCAGCCATAGAACTTTCATTTGTCAATCAGGTTAGTCCGGACGATACCAGTAATTATGTGTTGGCGGGCTATAGAAACTCATTTGACTGGTCGTCAAAAACAGAAAATAATTAAACTTAAAATATACCGTCATGCTTACAATTTTAGGATTTTCAATGATCATTGTATTTATGTACCTGATCATGACCAAACGTTTGTTTCCGTTAACAGCGCTCATACTTATCCCTATACTTTTTGCCATTTTTGGTGGCTTTACAGCCGATCTTGGTTCTATAATCATGGAAGGTGTAAAAAATATTGCTCCCACCGGCATCATGCTCATTTTTGGTATACTGTTTTTCAGTATCATGATTGATGCAGGATTATTTGATCCGCTGGTAAACCTGATATTAAAGTTTGTAAAAGGCGACCCGGTTAAAATAGCTTTAGGAACTGCCTTTTTAACGGTACTGGTTTCGCTTGATGGCGATGGTGCGACTACCTATATGATCGTTGTAGCCGCAATGTTACCCTTATATAAAAAGCTGGGTATGAATCCGCTTGTACTCTCGTGCATTATCATGCTTGGCGGCGGGGTAATGAACATACTGCCTTGGGGAGGGCCTACGGCACGTGCAATGACAACGCTTAAAATGGATGCATCAGAACTGTTTATGCCTATGATACCAGTCATGGCAGGTGGTGTACTATGGGTAATATTTGCAGCATTCTGGCTTGGTCTCCGTGAAAAAAAGAGGATTGCCCGTGAAGGAGATATGAACAAGCATCTGATAAACGAGGAAGAAACTGTAATAGAGCGCGAGCTCAAAAGACCTGGTCTGATATGGTTTAATCTGCTGCTTACCATACTGCTGTTGGCTTCAATGATGTTTGATGTATTGCCGCTGGCTGTTTCCTTTATGATTGCATTTTGTATTGCACTGATCATCAATTATCCAAAAGTCGATGAACAGCAAAAAGTACTAAAATTACATGCAGGCAATGCCCTTTCTGTAGCATCGATGATATTTGCAGCAGGTATTTTTACTGGCATACTTTCCGGAACGGGAATGATGGATGCTATGGCAGCTTCGATGATATCGGTGGTACCGGATACCTGGGGAAATGCTTTTCCTGTGCTAACAGCGGTAAGCAGTGCACCGTTGACCTTCTTTTTGAGTAACGATGCTTACTATTTTGGGATACTCCCACTGATTACCGAAACGGGGTTACATTTGGGGGCTACAAAATTAGAAATAGGATCGGCATCACTTATAGGTCAGGGAGTCCATTTGTTAAGTCCGCTGGTACCTTCTACTTATCTTTTAGTAGGATTGGCCGGAGTTGAGTTTTCTGATCACGTAAAATTTACTATAAAATGGGCTTTGGGTTCATCACTTGCCATGCTCATTGCAGCATTGCTTATCGGGTTAATAACTTTTTAAAACTACCTTTGTATAGCAACTTAATGAGTAAGGTTTAAAAAGATGAATACCACACCACAATATCCGGAAAGCAGCAGAATACCACAAAAGTATTTGAAAAATCTAGCAGCTTATGTTACTATAGCATTGCTGTTGGGAATTGCTGTAGGACACTATTATCCTGAAAAGGGTATTCAATTGGATTTTTTAGGCAGTGGATTTTTATATCTTATTGAACCCCTTATACAGCCCATCATATTTTTAACGATCATTATAGGGGTAAGCAGTATTGGCAATCTTAAAAAAGTGGGTCGTGTAGGGCTTAAGGCATTCGTTTATTTTGAAATAATAACGACTATTGCCATGATCATGGGGATAATGGCAGCGTTGTTTATAGAGCCCGGTAAGATCGAAAAAAGACTCATAGATGTAACTCTGCCCAAACATTTTACAGCTACCGAATCACTTGATAGCGGTTGGTTTAATTTTATAGTGCTTAACCGTCCCTTGGTATTGCTGCTGTTGGCTGTTGTAACAGGTGTTTTGCTTAGCCTTTCGCCGGGCAGGGCAAAGTATGTAGGGATCTTGCAAAAAATTATGACCTTTTTGTATAGCGTACTCCTGTATTTGTTTTTACTTATACCAGTTGCAGCTTTTGGCGGAATGGCTTATGCAGTATCGCGATTTGGTATACATAGTCTTTTGCCTTTGGGAAAACTGCTGGCTACGACTTACATCACAATGGCATCTTTTGTATTTATAGTATTGGGGCTTTTGCTGCGTTATTACAACATCAGCCTTTGGAAGTTTCTCAACTATATTAAAGAAGAACTGCTTATTGTTTTTAGTACATCATCATCGAGAACAGTGTTTCCTTTGATTGTTGCAAAGCTGGAACAGGCGGGGTGTGGTAAAGCTGTCGTAGGCCTTTCAATACCGCTGGGTTATTCTTTTAACCTTGCAGGCGCATCTATATTTTTGCCTATATGTACGTTGTTTGTTGCTCAGTTGTTTAACATTCCGCTTACGTTTCGTGATATCATCACTATAGGGTTGGTTATCATGGTGACCTCAAAAGTAGCATCGGGAATACCGGGATCTGGTTTTGTAGCGCTAACCATAACGTTTACAACACTCAATAAATTTCCTTTAGAAGGCTTGGCATTGCTTTTCAGTATTGATAAGTTTATGAACGAAGCCCGTACTATAACTAATTTTATAGGCAATGGGGCAGCCGTTATACTCCTTTCGAAATATGAAAATGACTTTGAACCCAATCCAGAAATAGACCTTTCCATAACAAAATAAATAAGCCATTAAGGCACCATACTTTAAAATAATAAATATGACTGATTTGATTACTACTTTTAATAGCCTTTGGCAAGATATTATTGCGCATCCGGGTACATCACTGGCAATTATTGGAAACCTTATTCTCATTGAGAGTCTACTCTCTGTAGACAATGCAGCTGTACTGGCTACAATGGTAATGGATTTACCGGAAAACCAGCGTGAGCGTGCGCTTAAATACGGTATTTGGGGCGCTTATATTTTTAGGGGTATTGCAATGGTATTTGCTTCGGCACTTATTGCTATTTGGTGGCTTAAACCTATCGGCGGACTTTATTTGCTCTATCTCGTATATTCTTGGTACAAAGACAAGCAGAAAGAAGGCAGTGAAGAGGAAAAAGTAAATAAGGAGGGGAACTGGTTGTATCGTCTTACAGTGAATACGATAGGTCATTTTTGGGCTACAGTTTGCCTTGTGGAGCTTATGGATATGGCTTTTTCAATAGATAATGTATTTGCAGCGGTAGCCTTTACACCAAATATCATATTGGTATGTATTGGAGTATTTATAGGGATACTGGCAATGCGTTTTATAGCACAGAGGTTTGTGAATCTTCTAGAAAAATATAAGTTTTTAGAAACCGCAGCTTTTGTAGTAATTGCTATTTTAGGGATCAAGCTGGCGTTGTCTTTATACGAACATTTTTATCCCGAAACAGCATTCAGTAAATTCTTGGGAAGTCATGCTGCAGATATTGGGATCTCGGCCCTTACCGTTGCCATATTTTTTGTGCCCATACTGACCAGTACCTTTTTTGATTTTCCAAAGAAAACTAAATCTGTTGTGAGATAAATTTCATTATAAAGTATAACAGATAAAGTCTATCATTACGCCGCAAAGTTACTCTTTGCGGCGTAATGACGACTAAAATTACATAGACTGCAAAACTTTCTTCAATTGCAGACAAAGCAGGATCAACATTACACTTCCAGGTCCATAATTCGGTAGAAACTATTTATTGAATTACCCTCCAGCGCCTAATAATTTAAATAAAAGCAAAGAATTCCGGTTTTATATTTTCATCAGTATTTCATTTCGAAATAATTAAATGCAGATTTATAACTAACCTAAAGCAGCGACGTCATGTTGTGAATGTCACAATATTAACAAATTATTAAATGACAGAATTCAAAAATTAACAATTGAGGTTTATCATACATTTGTAAGGGTCTTCTTTAACAGTTGAAATTTTTATTATGAGTTCTAATTTAATTATAAGGTTACGTGCTGGTGATGATTCATGCTTTAAAGAAATATATGATTTATACCATTTTAAAGTATTTTGTTTTGTTAAAAAATACACCTCACAATTAGCAGATTCAGAAGATGTAACACAGAATGTTTTTATTCATCTTTGGAAATATCGTACCAAATTAGATCCTCAGGTAAGTCTTGAAGCTGTTCTGTTTAAGAGTTCTAAGCAGGAAATTTCCAGATGGTATAAAAAGCAAAACCGAATCTTTTCGGTTGAAGATAATGCACTGATTCTGGAATTGGATAGTAAAACACAGTCTGAAGAAGAAGTGAGTTTACAGATGGAAAGAATTGAATACCTATTGGATAAAATCCCTGCTAAAAGAAGAAAAATATTCAGCCTGCACAAGTTTGAAGACCGCAGTTACAAGGAGATAGCCGAAGAAATGGAGATGTCTCCGGGGGCTGTTGCCAATCAAATTTCTAAAACCTTACAATTTCTTAAGAAAAACTCTGTACATAATCATGAACTCTATTGGTTTGCTTTATTCTTTGTATATCAGACAGAATTAGTATTGTAGATACATTCAGAAGATAAAACTCGTTGGGTGTAATTGATAAAAAAATTACTTAGCACACAGAGACATTGGCTTAATGCTCATAAAAGGGTACAAAAAGAAACATGTTTCCTATATAGTAGTCTTTGTGTGTTTACAATAAGAGAAACGCCTTTTGTGAGAGCGTTAAATTATTGCTTCTATGGGTTTAAAAATAATTGCCCCCAGTGGGTTATGTAAACCTTTTTTAGGTATTTGCGGATTGATTTTGTTCTAAACTCTTGTTGTTAAATCTTTATTCAGATTAAGAAAACGTTAATAGTAATATTGCACCGTGATATTTGCCGAAGTGAGAATCTAATGTAGTTGAATTGATAGCTGTACGTAAATTTCAAATATTAAATGTTAACTCGAATGAAATCCAAAAGAATGAAAGAAGAATGGAATGTGATCCCCAACCGTGGTATACTTCCTGACAATATTGAGGCAAGAATGTGGAACAATATACGCAGGGTTACGATTGATAAATATAAAAGACTGTATAACTGGATGGCTGTGGCCTGTGCCGTATTTGTAATTTCAATTGGAAGCTATCATTTTTTCGATTTACATAAAAAAACAGATATTGAAATTACTTCAACAAGTACATTTAAAAATGATATCCGACTTATAAGTTTGCCTGACGGAACAAGGGTATGGCTGAATCAAAACTCTCAAATTGAATACCCGGTACGCTTTTCAGATAACGAAAGAAATGTGAGCTTAAAAGGAGAAGCTTTTTTTGAGGTAAAACGGGATCCTTCAAGACCATTTGTAATTACTTCAGGAGTTATAAAAACAACCGTTTTAGGAACTTCATTCAACATTAAAGCCTACAATGAAAAACAGCCTGAGGTAAATGTCAGAACCGGAAAAGTAAAAGTTGAAGGTGAAACAAATACGGTATTGTTGCTAAGAGGAGATAAAGCAGTCTATACTGTGGTATCTTCTACTGTAAAAAAAGAAAAGACAGACATGCTGGAACCTGAATGGAAAAAAGCATTACTGTATGTTGACGGATTGACTCTGGAGCAGGTTTTAAATAAATTAAAAGAAGAAAATGATTTTAAGGTAAATTATTTAGAAGAGGATTTAAAAAACCTCACCATTCAGGGTACACTCGACAGCAGGCAGGGGATTTACGAAATGCTGCAGACTGTTGCATTTGCCTTAGAAATAAAAATCAGACCTACCGGTAATAATACCTATTTGATCAGCAGGTAAAAAAGAATACACCATTTTAATGCGATTTTTTGCAGCCTATAACTTTTGAAAAATAAGGTTTATAAGCAGCCGGGGATTTTTATGCCCAAACTTGAAAGATTTAACACGTACATCATATTCAAAAACAAATTCTAATAAACTAATAATTATCAATTATGAACAATGATTTTTCCAGGCAGTTTTCTTTTGTCTTATGGATTTTATTTTTTGGAGTTTTTCTCGGAACAAATACTATTTATTCGCAAACCGGAACTGTATCAGTTGATTTTAAAAATTCTTCGCCTCAAAAAATTATCGAGAATTTAAAATCACGCACACCTTACCAATTTATTTATCAAAAGGATTTAGATCTTAGTCTGCCTCTTATAACGCTAAAAAAAGACAACGTTTCCATTGATGAAATTTTAAGTGATTTGCAAAAAATGACCAACTTAAATTTTAGAAGAAACGAAAATAATATAGCCGTAAATAGTAAGGATGCGGACAAAAAAAAAAGAAAGGAAAAATTACAGGTAAAGTTGTAGATACCAATGGACTTTCACTTCCGGGAGTTAACATAAAAGTAGTGGAGTTAAATTACGGAGTACAGTCTGATATCGATGGTAATTATATTTTAGAATTAGAACCTGGAGAATATACGATTGAAATCAGCGCTATCTCTTTTCAAACACAGAAAATTACAGGTGTAAAAATAACGGAAGGAGGAGAAACACCTTTGGTTGTTTCCTTAAAAGAAGCCGCTCAGTCACTCAAAGAAGTTGTAATTGTGCAAAATTACAAACAGGCAACAGCTTCAATTCAGGGATTACTGTTACAGCAAAAAAAAGCAGCACAGTTCTCTGATGGTATTTCTGCAGAACAAATTGCGAGAACACCGGACAGAGATGTTGCAAGTTCACTAAAACGGATTACGGGTGTAACCACCATCGATAATAAATATGTTGTAGTTCGTTCTATGGGAGAAAGATGGAATCAGGCCGTTATGGACGGAATTACACTTCCCAGCACCGATGCCTATCAGCAAAACTTTTCTTTTGATATTATTCCAACCTCCATGGTGGAAAGTATTGTAGTCAGCAAATCAGCAACCCCGGACATGTATGCCAATTTTGCGGGTGGTTATGTAGAAATTAAAACAAAAGATATTCCTAAAGAAAATTTTAATAGTTTCTCGATCAGTACTTCATACAACAGCAGAAGTACTTTTAAAGAAAGGCTTACGAAGCAGGAAGGTGCTTATGATTATTTAGGTTTTGATGATGGCAGAAGAGATTATCCAACGAATTTGACAGCCTTACCAATACCAACAAATGAAGCTGATTCCGGGCTTTTTATAGAACAGTCTAAGAGGTTTACAGCAGACAATTTTACGACTTATAAAACTTATGCTGCACCGGGAACAACACTTCAATACGCGATGGGAAGAGCGTATAAATTAAAAGATAATAACAAGTGGGGTTTTGTAGGATCGCTATTTTTTAAAAATACTCAGGATAAACTGGATATTGAGCATACACAAAGAGCAAGTAATGCCGATAATTCACTTTTTGTTCCGGAGACGGATAAAGCATTGTATTCAACATTTACCAAATACGGATTCAGAAATTCAGGAGCCAACTATACGTTTAATTCAACTTTGGCAGGAATGTTTAATGCGGGAATTCAGTTTGATAATCATAAAATAACGGCACGTAATACAGTGATGCACATTTACAACAATCAGCTTACTCAGGTAACAGGATGGAGTGACAGTGATGCTATATCTGAAATTATGAATGGATCGATACTTCCTTCTACTTCAGAAACAGATTATCCTGTTTATCAGACCTTGCTGCAAAGTAAAATAGAAGGGAGTCATAAGTTTGGTAAGCTGGATGTCAATTGGTTCGGAGCTTACAATACCGTTTCAAAAGATACTAAAGACGCTACTTTTTTGGATACCTACAGAAAAAAAGTGGGTGATGACACTTTGCTTTATCACTATGTATACAACTCAGAAACAAGATTTCCTTTCAGCAGAAGTAACTTTACAAATGATGAAACAGATTATAATTTCGCTATAAATTTTAAGTACTCTTTTGACTTTAGCGATACGTACACCAATGATATAAAAGCGGGATATTTTGGGACCTATAAAAAAGCTACCAACCAGCAGGAATCGGCAAAGGTTGTGGTAATTGGTACAGGTGCAGATAAAGCGGAAATTTACGAACCTCTTTCCAAATTTTTAGACGGTTCAAGATATCATTATGGAGGTTTTGGATGGCAGGATTATGGAGTATACGGTAACAGATACGTAGGTGATGTAAAAGTACATTCGCCCTTTTTAATGCTCGACGATAAAATTGGACGTTATGTAAGATTAGTGTGGGGAGTAAGAGCAGAAAGCTATTTGTATACCGAAATTGAAAGCCAGTCTGAAGCTGCCGGAGATTTTGGAAAAGATCAAAAAGACGATAAGTTGTGGCAGTTTCTGCCATCGGCAAGTTTGGTTGTAAGTCCTACCAATAAACTGAATATTAGGTTGGGATATAATAAATCAGTTTTGCGTCCTCAATTTGCAGAACGTTTGAGTATTCCTTATTACGATCCTATTCAGTCTGCTAAAATTTATAATTATTCAGGCGGAATGATTTCCAGTGTTTCCAACAATTATGATTTGAAATTAGAATGGTTTCCATCGGGGGGTGAAATTTTATCTTTTGGTGTATACCATAAAAATATAGACGATCCTATGGAATCAGTGGGAAGTTTAAATCCATCAAGAATCAGAAATATTTACAACCTTAATTCAGCCAATGCTAAACTTTGGGGAGTCGAAGTAGAGTTGTATAAAAGTCTTTCTTTTTTAGGGGAAGGAGAAGCCCTTAAAGATATTTTTATCTCCGGGAATGCTTCTATTAACAGAACTAAAGTAACCTCTTATGTCGCCATTGATGGAACAGGAGGACTGTATGAAGCAAACAGACCGCTTTACGGACAGTCGCCCTATACTTATAATTTAGGATTAGACTACGTGGGAGATCGTTTAGGATTTAGTGTGAGACATAATGCTATAGGAGATCAGTACATATTAGTAGGATTTGATTATCAGTCTGAAGAAATCAGAATGCCTTATTCCATTACGGATGCGCAGATTAGTTATAAGTTTTTTAAAGAAAAAAATCTCGAATTCAAATGCAGTATGAAAAACTTGTTTGATGCAGCAATTAAAACCTACGATAATTCAAACAGTTATTCACATATTGAAAATGTGCCGGTAGGGTCAAATCCACGAGACCGATACAGCTTAGGGGCAAACGCCACAAATAAATACGACGAAGATATTGACAAAGTATTGTTTAAAGCTAAAAGCGGCAGAACGATAAGTGTTTCCTTGAGTTATTCATTTTAAACACAAAATTTATTAAGAAGCTTTATCGGAAGGAGTAAAGGATTACTTCGCACGAAATAAATTGGGAGAGAGACTTTTATTTGTCTGAGAAAAAGAGTGGTTTAAGTCAGAAAGATCCTCGACATTAAGAAACCGTTAACAATAAAAATAGTGGTGATATTTTGTTCTTGCGAAGTCTAATATAGTTGTAGTAAGATTAATTTTTTAATTCTTCACTAGTATTAATCAAGGTCTATTGTTTTTTTTTGCAGTCCCTGTATGGTCTTTTAAATACTTACAGCGTTATAAAAAGACCTGCAGTGATTGCATCAAAAGATCAGGAAGAATGGAAAGCAATCCTTTCATTGCGTTGGAAATCCTAAGAATGAAAGATGGAGTTTAGGTATAAACCTCCGATGGTAAAGCGGAAAAAGTTTATCAAAAAGATCTTTGCCAAAAACGAGAAAGACCTAAGGAAAGATATTTTGCTGCTCTCTCCAAAGGCCTAGTTTGATTAGCAGCAAATATAGCAATAATTAAATTATTATGAAAAATTTTTTTCTATTTGCAATGGTAGCTCTACTTTTGGGCTCTTGCCAAAATGATGATTCTACTGCAGATTCTTCTTTTTCAATGAAAGCTTCAGGTGCTGATTATGCTCATCCACCTACAGTACAAACAGTAAGCGGTGCTATTACCTCTAATACAACATGGACAAACGACAGAGTTTGGGAAATCGATGGTGTTATTACAGTAAAAAATGGCGCAAAATTGACTATTCAGGCAGGAACTTTTATTAAAGCAAAACCTTTGGCACCTGGAGTTGCTACAGGAGTTTTGGTAATTACTAAAACGGGACAAATTGATGCACAGGGAACTGCAGAATCTCCAATTGTTTTTACAAGTTATAACTTATTAGATGACAATGCTAATACTTCAGCTCTTCCGGGAGATTTTGGAGGAGTTGTTATTTTAGGAGATGCAGAGGTAAATACAGGTTCTGTAACTAACATTGTTGAAGGATTAGACGATCAGTCTAATTTCACTGAATTTTATTATGGAGGTTCAAACAACAACCACAATGCGGGAATCTTAAGCTATGTACGTATTGAATTTGCAGGACGTATTTTAGATACAGATGTTGAAATTAACGGTTTAACATTGGCTGGTGTTGGAAGCGGAACTACTGTTAACCACATTCAGGTATCTTATGGTAAAGATGATTCATTTGAATTTTTTGGAGGTAAGGTAAACGCTACTCATTTAGTTTCTTTTGCTGCAGATGATGACAACTTCGATTTCGATTTTGGTTACACAGGAAGCATCACAAAAGCTATCGCACTTGCAGACAGTAATTCAACTCACAGTTTAAGTGGAGGAAATCCTGATTCTAATGGTATTGAATTAGACAACAACGCTACCGGAACACTTACGACCATTATCACACGTCCGGTTATTTCTCAATTGTCTATTATTGGTGTAAGCTCTTCTACAGTTGCTGATTTGTATGAAAATGCCATTCACGTACGCAGAGCTGGTAACATCAGCCTTACAGATGTAACTGTAACGGGATACAACACAGGAATTAGATGGGATTCACCTTCTGTTCCATCAGGATCTTCTTATTTAAGAGTTTCAATCCACGGATTTGATAATGTTGCTCTTCCGGTAGGAACAACTTTAACAGGTCTTGGTACAACTACTTCTACTGTTGACCCGGCTACAAAATGGAGCTTAAACCAGCCTTTCTTTAATAATGGCGCTCTTAATTTTACAGGAACAACAGGAGCCTTTAAAACAGAATCTAACTGGACTAATAACTGGACGAAGTTTTCTAATTTCTAATTAGAAAAAAACAGCTTACTAATTAAATACCGTATGGGCAGAGAAATCTGCCCATATTTAAAATAAAAAACATGAAAAAAACACTACTTTTTTTTGCTTTTATAATGATTACAACGATATCATCTGCTCAATATACAATCTGGGAAGATGATTTTGATGATTCTAATGTTTCAGACTGGAATTTACTGGACAGAGATGGAAATGGAAGTAACTGGATGGCCAGAAAAAACATTCAGTTGGATGCGAGTACCGGAAGTGTAATTGACGGAACTATTGATGTTCTGGGTACCTACAATATTGATTTTAAAACAGGCGGACCGCTTGAAGGATTAGAAAACAATCTGGCCATCAGTCCGGCTTTGAATATTTCTTTTTACTCCGGAAAAATTAGTTTGACCATAAAAGCACAGCCAAGTATTTACGACAGTAATCAGAATATTGCTATCTATGGTTCTACCTCTGCAGATCCCGCTTCTTTTAAACTTTTGCATACTATTACCCTGGAAAGAAATACTGTTGAAGATGCAGAATTTAAAAATTATACGGTAGATATTTCGCAGTTTGCCGGCAAAGCCGAAGTATATCTCGCATTAGGAAATAATCTTTCAGGCCCTTTTATTGGTTACGAAATAGATAAAATTTCAGTAATGGCAGAAGCTTTATTAGGAACAGCTGATCATACATTAAAATCATCCTTATGTTATTTAAAACAAAATCCTGTTCAGGATAATCTGGAGTTAGAAATAGCAGAAGAGTATAAAAATGAAGAAACAGTTTTAAAAATTTACAATACGAGCGGTGTTTTAATAAAAGAGTCTTCTTATAAGCCTGAAGGTTTATCTGTTAGTGATTTAATGCAGGGCATTTATTTCCTTTCTGCAAACAATAATGGAGCTTCTAAAAAAATAAAATTTATTAAAAAGTAATCTGATTTTCAAATCAAATTATGCAAACAAAAAAACAAACATGATGAATTTATTGCCAAAGTTATTCGTTTTTTTAATTTTAATTACTCTTGTAACATCTTGTTCTACGGATGAAAAACTGCCTTTTTACAGCAATGAAACCAATCAGCCGGGAAGAGTAACCATTAGCGGTTACAGTGCTTTAAATGATTCACTACAGGTAAGGGTTAACGATAAAATTATTGAAATTAGTAAAGACAAAAAAACGGCCTTCGTCAAAAAAATAGAAAAAGAGTATGACTTTGTATATTTCGGCAGTCAGGGAAAGACTATTTCTATATTAAACAAAACCACTAAGGCAGTATTATATACCTATCAGTTTAATTCACAAAAGGTTAAGGATACCATTTCCTTTTTTGCAAAAGATAATTTCTGGATTGATAATGTTTCGCGTATAAAGCCAGGTGTTTTAAGTAAAACGGCTAACAGTGGTTATAAATTTATTTTTCCCAATCAAAATTTGTATTCTAAAAATAGTTACACAGGTAATCTTGACGGAATTATACGCAAAATCAACGGACAGGTTTTAGGAACCGTAGAAAATATAAATAAAGAAAAGTTTAGTTCTTTTATTGAATTTCCATTCAGCTCGCCTCCAACCATTTTGATGGAATTGGTAAAACACGGTACAACAGAATCGTATGTCCCGGGACAAAAAGTAACGGTTATTATGACCATGTCTGTTAATAAATCAAAATTAATTATACTGGAAGAAAAATTAGATGCAAATGGTAATTTTTCGGGTGTAGAAGGAACCTTAAGCCTAACCGATTATTTCGTTTTTAAATAATAATAAATCTTCATTTGCGGGAATATAAAATCATTACTAACAATCAAAATCAATAAATGAAATATTCAACTATTTCTGTTTTATCGTTATTTCTTTTTTTATCTGTTTTTCTATTCTCTTGTTCAGATAATGATTCTCCCGCTCCGGTTTATGAAGCAGGCACAAATGAGTATGTTAATGAGTGGATGTACCAGCAGATGAAGAAATATTATCGCTGGAACAGCACAATGCCGGAAAAAGGCCGTTTAGATCTTTCTCCCAAAGAATACTTTGTAGGTTTACTGCAAAAAGACGATCGCTATTCGTATGCTGTGCATCCTGAACAGCCGGAAACGGCAAAGCAAAGTCTCAGACGTAAATTTGGATTCGAAGTTTCTTTTTTTGAATTTGAATCGAAATTTTATGGCGTAATTCTGTATGTATTAGAAGATTCTCCTGCCAAAAGAAATGGTTTAAAGAGAGGTCAGCTGATCACAAAAATAGAAGGAACAACACTGAGCCAAAATAATTATGGGGCATTATATGCTAAAATGACCGCATCAACACAGCTGAATTTGCAGACCGTTTCTTATACGGTACAATCAGGGTTTTCTAATGTAAAAGAAATTTCTATACTGCAGGGATTTAGCTTTTCGCAGCCCATCAATTATACTATTATTGAAGCTAAAAGCAAAAAAGTTGGTTACGTCGAAATTTCTCATTTTGATGCCGGACAGGCACAGTCGTATCTTCAGACTTTTCAGGAACTTAAAAGTAAATCAATTACAGAACTTGTTGTAGATCTGCGGTACAATGGAGGAGGAGATATCGCAGCTGCAACAGCTTTAAGTATTATTCTGGCTCCTAATATTCAATCCAACACTCTTTTTATAAAATTTGAAGGAAATACGAATGGCGGAAATGTAGACCAATCCTTTAAACAGGCTTTAGAAAGTAATGAATCAAAAATAAGTTTTGATGCTCTTCGAAATGCTCATCCATCCATAAACAGAGTCTATATTTTATGTGGTCAGCACACTGCATCTGCCTCAGAGCTCATTATAAATAATCTAAAACCTTATATGGAAGTTATAACCATTGGTAACAAGACCTTTGGTAAAGATGTAGCCGGTTTTCCGCTTATAGACGATAGAATATCAACAAAAAAGGGTTGGACTTTATATCCGGCTATATATAAATTATTTAATTCCAGACATGAAGGCAATTATTCAAAAGGAATTGATCCGCTCATTTCCTTAGATGAAATTCAGCAGCCGGAAGTTTTTCCTTTAGGAAACAGTTCTGAGGTTTTATTAGCCAAAGCTTTAAATTCTATTAACGGAAATACTGCTAAAAATAGTCTGGCAACAGCGAAGACGTTTCCTTTATCTGCAAACGAAGCAGACGCTGATTTCTTAATGACAATTCACTAATTCAAATACGATTTTTACTTCATTATGCAGGGTATCGATAAAAGAGAACATCGGAGAATGGAAGAGGTTTTTAATAAATATAAAAACAGTTATAGCAATTCTGTAATTAAACCGGAAGAGGATAATATCAAGATCTGTCAGAATATGGAAGAATTGGATGTCTTGTATAGTAGTTTTATGATTCTGCTGACGGAATTGCAAAGATGTGCCAGAAATTACGAACAGAAAAAAATAGTGACCCGAAGCATACTTCATAAAAATCTAAGAAAGTTGAATTCAGAAGCTTGCCGAAACAGATAAAGTAGAAAAATGCAGTAATTCCAATAGAAAGTAAAAGCCATGAGACTTTACACAGCTGGAGTGTTTGTGTATGTGACTCATGGTTTTATCTAAATAAAAAAAATGATATTTCACCTGGTTAGCATGATAAAAACAATACTAAACTCTAACAGCGTTGGAATAGAATGAATTAGTTATTTTCGTTGGCAACTACTTTAGTTGCGGCAGAATTGACCGGAGAATAATTAAATTTTACTATGTTGAATTCATAGTTAAACTTGTCTAAATCATTACACTCACAGTCTATTTTATCAAATTGATCTTTGGTCGTTTTGGTGGCGGTAACATAAGTAAATGTGGTTACGGTTGTTCCTGTTAGTTCAACATAACCTACAACGCAAGTTAAAATGCCAATCGTTTCAGCTGTTGCCCGTTTTGCATCTTCTTGTATAATTTTCATATATCGTAATAGATTTGATTCCAGGTATTTTAGTTTATCATTCGAAATCCCTAGTACATCTTCAAAGAATTGTAAATTCACGGCAGAGGGTGTACCGCTATACGATTTTGTGCTGGAGTATGCCGATGTTTCCCCCATTCCATTTATAGTGATCATAGCGTTCTGCATTTCGGTGCCGTCTACCAGATACAATCCTCCAACAAAAGGTGTTGTATGGCATGTTTTTTTTAGAGCGGCTCTTATTTCAACGAATAATGCGAGCGCGTTCTTAAATGTTTCCAGAATGATTGTTTCTGTTTTGTTATCTGTGTCCTTTGACAGCGATGCCAGCAATAAATTTTCATTACAGGTGTGCAGCCACGCGCCATCAGGGGTGGGCGTAATGCAATATGGTATAGATTTGTTCATGGGTATGTTTTTTTGTTGTGTACGAAAAGTTCCTTATTGCAATTGAAAAACTTGTTCGAAAACGGTTTTTTCTATTGCAGCAAAAACAAATTTGGCCATTTTATGCACTCTTTTCCATTGAATAGAGTAAGTATTCCTTTCAAAGAAGTGCATAAACTGACACAAATTAATTTCTCTTTACGAAACAGGAGTTCCGAAAAAGTTTTGTTGTTGAACTAAAGAGGTTCTACGTAGGAATAACCAACTTTTGTATAGTCTACATTATAAGAAAATTTGGTTGAATCGCTTGAGCATTTATGCTTGATCAGTACAGCAGCAGAAGAAGCTTTTGAAACGGCATATACAACAGACGTTGTAGGTATATTCAGACCAGGTACTAAGGACAGAAGAGTGATAGTTGTACCAAGGTTTTGAGCTGTTGTGTTACTCGCAGCCGCAGCCTGAGTTGCCGCCATCGCTCTGTTAAGATAGTCCCGCATTGGGTTTACTGAACCGCCCACGCCCGATAGGATATCGTTAAATAACTGCTCATTTGCTTGCTGTATAGTACCATTACCAATTAATGTTCTTTGGACTACATTAGTTTGTGACATTCCTCTTATAGAATTCAAAGCTTTCACCATAGCAGGTTGATCCAGTGTATAAAGACCATCCACCACTTTTTGTCCCGAAGTGGCCAAAACAGCATCTTTTATTTTGTTAGGAACTTGTAAGGCTCTTAAGAAGGCTTGTCCCATTATTTGGTTTTGCTCTGGGGTCCACATATCTAACTTATAATAGAAAATGTAATCGTTTCCTTCTGTATGTATCCATGTGCCATCATTAGTAACGCCACGTGTTTCAAGTATAACATAATCATGTTTCTCAAAATTGTCAATAATAGTGCTCATTGTTTATTTGTTTTTGGGGTTGTAATCATTGCTACAAGAATTTATCACTACCTGTAACAACTAACTTCAGATCACCAGACTTTCTGGTGTTTCTAAAGTATTTGTCTTACTCATGAGGCTTTTCAGTTTCCGCCCCTGTAATAAAAACCTCTACAGGAAGGTTTGTTTAAGCGGGTAATGCAGCATTGTTTTTTTTCTATTAGTAAACGAATTAAGCAAGACCATAAATCCGTGTTTTTTATTTTATTTTTTAGAATATCGTATTCTAATTACGCTTGGTATTGTAAAAATTAGCTTACTGATAGTTTTTTGTTTTGTAATATTACTCTTCAAAATTACTTTTTTATAAAATCATGAGATAGCGTATAAATACTTGATTTTGAATAAATTAGTGTTTTTTTTATTTGTAAGGCCAATCAACAGTTTATACTAAAAATAGGTTGAAACAAAAAAGTCCTGATTTTCATCGGGACTTTTCCTTTTGCGGCAAAAATGATATCTCTTTCAATGCGCTGTTGTAATGTATTTCGAACTTCTTAAAATCAAAAGAACTTAACAGGGCGCTTTCATTAAAATGAAGCAGAGTGAATTATGGATGGTTGGTCTCTTATGAGGGAAGTCCGTAATTTTTATGTGAAAAATCCGTAATTTTTAGGTAAATGTTATTGCTATTTTGGTGAAAAATCTGTCATCTTTTGATTTAGACATAAGGGATGGCAAATAAGAAGGATAAAAAAAGGATAACATAGAAAAATTTAGTCTTGTAACATCCTTAGTGCTTGTTAAATAAGCATTAGAAAGGAATACTGGTTCGGATTAAAACACACGAATGTGAAATTTATGGATAGAAACATAGAATCAAATAATATTTATTTAGTTTCAAAATATTGGAAGAAAAAAATATTGAACAGAGAAAAAGTGCTTGGGTTGCAACAGCAACAAAATAGTCTTCCTCGTATTACTATTAAGGCCCAAGAACTAGATTATTTTAATAGACTTACCAATAAAAACGTAATAGCTCAATATACAGTTATAAGTGCGATCTATTCTTTTTTGTTAAAGAAACTGATCCATGAATTTGATGGTTGTCTGGTGTCAAACTATAAAGATCAGCACCATTCTTTACTTCTGTCATTTCCTGTAGATTTAAAAATTTCATTTAAAGAATATCTTCAAAAAGTAAAGCTTGAAATTTTAGAGAGCTTAAAAAATTCCGATTACACTAATGCTCTTATAGGTGAGAAAACAAATGTTCATGATTTAAGTCTTTTATCTCATTACGGTATAAATTTCAATTCAGACTCTAAGTTAGAATGTAACGGTATTTTGTTTCATGTAAAAATAGAGGATACTATAGAAATTCAAGCTTCTTATTTAGAAGGTTTTGTAAAGCAAACCATAGTGGAATATCTGGTTCAGCATTTGAATTATTTTATAGTTAATTTAGAGCAGAATGTAGCGTTTAATTTATCAGAATATCCACTACTATCCCCAAAAGAGAAGCACCAAGTATTAGTAGATTTTAATGATACTAATATAGCTTATCCGAAAGATAAAACAATAGTAGATTTATTTGAAGAGCAAGCAGCAAAAACACCAAATAATATTGCTGTTGTATTTGGAGCAACAGAATTAACTTATAGCGCATTAAACGAAAAGGCAAATCAGCTGGCCCATTATATTTCTTCAAAACATACTGTAAATAACGGAGATATAATTGGAGTGTTTCTGCCTAAATCAGATACAGGAATCATTTCGTTATTGGCAATAGTAAAGCTAGGCGCAGTTTATCTGCCTATAGACACCAATTATCCTCAGGAAAGAATAGATTATTTAATAAAAGACAGTGGTTTAAAATTGTTAATTGTTAATGATGCCACTTTAGCTATTGATAATTGCGAAACAGTAGCTATTGAATCAATCCATTTTGATACTAGTAGCAGCGACACTATCAATAAAGTGATTTCATCCGAAGATTTAGCTTATGTAATTTATACTTCAGGTTCTACAGGGCATCCAAAAGGGGTAATGGTAGAACATCGGAGTGTCCTAAATATGGCATTAGATCAAATCAGATCTTTTGAAATTTCCGAAAACGATGTAATAGCATGGTTTGCTTCGGTTTCTTTTGACGCTTCAATATCGGAGATTCTGATGAGTTTGTTTAGTGGTGCGACGCTATCTATTCCGACAGAAGAAATAATTAAAGACCAGAATCAGTTTATAAACTTTTTAAAAGATACAAAAGTATCAGTTGTAACTTTTCCTCCAAGCTATTTAGGATTATTGACAGAGAATGATATTTCTGGACTAAGATGTATCATTACAGCCGGTGAATCTGCTAATCCGGGTAAAGCAAAAGCAATTGTAAAATCAGGAATTGATTATTATAATGCATACGGGCCTACAGAATGTGCTGTTTGCGTATCGATATATGAAGTAAAAAAAGATTTTGATAAGTCTATTATTCCAATTGGCAAACCGATCTCCAATACCCAGGTGTACATCTTAGACGAAGCCTTACAACTGCTGCCAATAGGAGTTACAGGAAAGTTGTACGTATCAGGAGCAGGTGTTACCAGAGGGTATTTGAATAAACCAGAACTTACAGCAGAAAAATTTATATCGAATCCTTTTATCGAAGGATCCCGAATGTATGATACAGGAGATTTTGGCTGTTGGCTGGCTGACGGTACCATTGAATTTTTAGGAAGAAAAGACCATCAGGTTAAAATTCGCGGCTACAGGATTGAACTGGGCGAGATAGAGAATGCCATTTTAGAATCTTCAGAAAATCTTCAACAAGTCGTTGTAGAAGTAAAAGAGCACCAGCAGGAGAAAGTTTTAGTGGCCTATCTGGTGGCAAAAAACAGTATTGATAAATCAGAACTGCGAGCTTTTCTGCAAGAGCGTCTGCCGGATTATATGATTCCGGGTTTCTATGTCGCCTTAGACTCTTTACCCTTAACGCCAAACGGTAAAATCGATCGTAAAGCTTTGCCGAATGTGGAGGGAGAAGACTTCATACGAAAAACATATGTCGCTCCCAAAAACGACATTGAAAACAAACTAGCGGTTATCTGGCAGGAAGTACTGGGAATTGACACCATCGGAACAACCGACAACTTCTTTGAATTGGGCGGACATAGTCTGATCATTTCCCAGGTAATCAACAGAATCCATAAACAATTAGGCAAAACCGTATCCTTTAAAATATTTTTTGCCAACCCTACAATCGAAGGACTAAGCAAACAATTGCAAAAAAATCAATACAGCGCCATCACCAAAGCACCGGAAGCAGCATCTTATCCATTGACCGCGTCCCAAAGCAGATTATGGACCTTGAGTCAGTTAGAAGGTGGCTCCTTAGCGTATAATATGCCAGCTGTAGTTAAACTAATAGGAATTGTTGAGATTCATAAACTTGAAGAATCGTTTAGACGATTAATTCATCGCCATGAAATTTTAAGAACCTGTTTTAAAACAAACGATGAGGGAGAAGTCCGTCAACACATACTACCTGCAGCACAAGTAAACTTTACCATCACAGAGAAAGATTATAGTTCAGTTGAAAATCAGGAAGGAGAAATTGCGGCTTATTTGCAAAATCAAAACAACGAACCTTTCGATTTAGAACAGGTACCACTTGTAAGAGCCTCTTTAATCAGGTTAAAAGAGAACGAATATGTATTCTTTTTATCCCTGCATCATATAATTGGAGACGGATGGTCAATAGAGCTACTACTATCAGAAGTCATAAAAACCTATAATGCACTCACACAAGGAAAAGCAATTGACTTGCCGGAACTCAGCCTGCACTATAAAGACTATACGCTGTGGCTTAATGAAGAACTGCATCAGGAGAGACAGCAGGCATCAGAGCAATATTGGCTGCAACAGTTTCAAGGAGAATTACCCGTTTTGGACTTGCCAAGCTTTAAAACACGCCCATTAGTGAAGACCTATAACGGACATAATTTCACGCATCACTATTCAAAAGCATTTTTAGAGAAACTAAAAACATTCTCAAAAGAACAGGATGTCACCTTATTTATGACCCTAATGGCAGGGATAAATGCCCTGTTGCATAAATACACCGCTCAGGATGATATCATCATTGGAACCCCAATAGCAGGAAGAGAACATCCGGACTTAGAAAATCAATTAGGATTGTATCTAAATACCCTTGCCATACGCACTAAACTGAACGAAAAAAGCAGCTTCTTAGATTTAGTAGCCCTGCAAAAAGAAACCTTGTTAGGCGCTTACGATCATCAAAATTATCCTTTTGATGCACTAGTAGGGAAATTGAATCTAAAGAGAGACACCAGCCGTTCGGCTTTATTTGATGTCTTAGTGGTATTACAAAACCAGGGACAGTTAAACAATCTCAATAACGAAGAACTGATAAACTTCGAAATAAGCGATTACAATTTTAAGAGTAAAACAGCTCAGCTAGACATGAGCTTTACCTTCGTTGAAACAGAAGGATTAAACCTTAGAATTGATTACAACACCGATATTTATGAAGAGAGTCTCATCGAAAGAATCTTTCTTCATTTTGAAAACCTGCTTACCGCATCAATAGAACAGCCAGAAAAAAATATCCGGGAAATACATTATTTAAGCGAAAAAGAAAAGCACCAACTACTAACTGATTTTAACAACACAGCAGTAGCGTATCCGAAAGATAAAACCATAGTAGACCTATTTGAAGAACAAGCAGCAAGAACCCCAAATACCATTGCTGTGGTATTTGAAGAAATCCAATTGACCTATCAGGAACTTAATCAAAGCGCCAATCAATTAGCCAATTATTTAAGAGAAAACTATTCGATAAAACCGAACGATTTAGTTGGACTCAAATTGGAAAGAAACGAGAAAATGATTGTCGCAATGTTAGGGATATTGAAATCCGGAGCCGCCTATGTGCCCATAGATATCCATTATCCCGAAGATCGAATAGCCTATATAGAAAAAGACAGTAACAGTAAAGTCATTATCGACGAAGCAGCATTAGAAAGCTTCAGTGAAATTCAGGAGCAATATGCAAAAGAGAATCTGGAAAAAATCCATACCTCTCAAGACTTAGCCTACGTTATTTATACCTCAGGAACCACAGGTAATCCAAAGGGAGTGATGGTAGAACACCGCAATGCCTTTGAATTAATTAACTGGTCTGACTTAGAGTTTGATGCGTCAAAATTTGAAGTGATGTACGCCGTAACATCCTATTGTTTTGATTTATCGATTTATGAAATTTTCTATCCCTTATCGATCGGGAAAAAAATAAGAGTTCTAAAAAACGCCTTAGACATCAAAAACTATATCCATAAAGAAAACAAAATCTTATTAAACACAGTTCCTTCCGTCGTTAGAAAATTAATAGAAGAGAACACAGATTTAAACAACGTATCCTTTATCAATATGGCAGGAGAAATAGTGCCAGTTGATATTGTCTCCAAACTTCAAACAGAAAAAGCAGAAGTTAGAAACTTATACGGTCCGTCAGAAGACACCACCTACAGTACCAATTACGTCATACAAAATCAGGAATACAGATCAATTCCAATTGGCAAACCGATCTCCAATACTCAGGTGTACATCTTAGACGAAGCCTTACAGCTGCTGCCAATAGGAGTTACAGGAAAGCTGTACGTATCAGGAGCGGGTGTTACCAGAGGGTATTTGAACAAACCAGAACTTACAGCAGAAAAATTTATATCGAATCCTTTTATCGAAGGATCCCGAATGTATGATACGGGAGATTTTGGCTGTTGGCTGGCTGACGGTACCATTGAATTTTTAGGAAGAAAAGACCATCAGGTCAAAATTCGCGGCTACAGGATCGAACTGGGCGAGATAGAGAATGCCATTTCAGAATCTTCAGAAAATCTTCAGCAAGTCGTTGTAGAAGTAAAAGAGCATCATCAGGAGAAAGTTTTGGTAGCTTATCTGGTCACAAAAAACAATATCGATAAATCGGAACTGCGAGCTTTTCTGCAAGAGCGTCTTCCGGATTATATGATTCCGGGTTTCTATGTGACGCTGGATGCTTTACCCTTAACGCCAAACGGTAAAATCGATCGTAAAGCTTTGCCGAATGTTGAGGGAGAAGACTTCATACGAAAAACATATGTCGCTCCCAAAAACGACATTGAAAACAAATTAGCAACCATATGGCAGGAAGTACTGGGAATTGATACCATCGGAACAACCGACAACTTCTTTGAATTGGGCGGACATAGTCTGATCATTTCCCAGGTAATCAACAGAATCCATAAACAATTAGGCAAAACTGTATCCTTTAAAATATTTTTTGCCAACCCTACAGTCGAAGGACTAAGCAAACAATTGCAAAAAAATCAATACAGCGCCATCACCAAAGCACCGGAAGCAGCATCCTATCCATTGACTGCGTCCCAAAGTAGATTATGGACCTTGAGTCAGTTAGAAGGTGGCTCCTTAGCGTATAATATGCCAGCTGTAGTTAAATTAACAGGAATTGTTGAGATTCATAAACTTGAAGAATCGTTTAGACGATTAATTCATCGCCATGAAATTTTAAGAACCTGTTTTAAAACAAACGATGAGGGAGAAGTCCGTCAACATATACAAGCTGCGGCACAAGTGCACTTTGCAATCACAGAGAAAGATTATAGTTCAGTTGAAAATCAGGAAGGAGAAATTGCGGCTTATTTGCAAAATCAAAACAACGAACCTTTCGATTTAGAGCAGGCACCACTTGTAAGAGCCTCTTTAATCAGGTTAAAAGAGAACGAATATGTATTCTTTTTATCCCTGCATCATATAATTGGAGACGGATGGTCAATAGAGCTACTACTATCAGAAGTTATAAAAACCTATAACGCACTCACACAAGGAAAAGCAATTGACTTGCCGGAACTAAGCCTGCACTATAAAGACTATACGCTGTGGCTTAATGAAGAACTGCATCAGGAGAAACAGCAGGCATCAGAGCAATATTGGCTGCAACAGTTTCAAGGAGAATTACCCGTTTTGGACTTGCCAAGCTTTAAAACACGCCCATTAGTGAAGACCTATAACGGACATAATCTCACGCATCACTATTCAAAAGCATTTTTAGAGAAGTTAAAAACATTCTCAAAAGAACAGGATGTTACCTTATTTATGACCCTAATGGCAGGGATAAATACCCTGTTGCATAAATACACCGCTCAGGATGATATCATCATTGGAACCCCAATAGCAGGAAGAGAACATCCGGACCTGGAGAATCAGTTAGGATTATATCTGAACACCCTTGCCATACGTACTAAATTAAAAGAAAAAAACAGCTTCTTAGATTTAGTAGCCCTGCAAAAAGAAACCTTGTTAGGCGCTTACGATCATCAAAATTATCCTTTTGATGCACTGGTAGGGAAATTGAATCTAAAGAGAGACACCAGCCGTTCGGCTTTATTTGATGTCTTAGTGGTATTACAAAACCAGGGACAGTTAAACAATCTCAATAACGAAGAACTGATAAACTTCGAAATAAGCGATTACAATTTTAAGAGTAAAACAGCTCAGCTTGACATGAGCTTTACCTTCGTTGAAACAGAAGGATTAAACCTTAGAATTGATTACAACACCGATATTTATGAAGAGAGTCTTATCGAAAGAATCTTTCTTCATTTTGAAAACCTGCTTACCGCATCAATAGAACAGCCAGAAAAAAATATCCGGGAAATACATTATTTAAGCGAAAAAGAAAAGCAGCAACTACTAGCTGATTTTAACAACACAGCAGTAGCTTATCCGAAAGATAAAACCATAGTAGACCTATTTGAAGAACAAACAGCAAGAACCCCAAATACCATTGCTGTGGTATTTGAAGAAATCCAATTGACCTATCAGGAACTTAATGAGAGCGCCAATCAACTCGCCAATTATTTAAGAGAAAACTATTCCATTGAACCGAACGATTTAGTTGGACTCAAATTGGAAAGAAACGAGAAAATGATAGTCGCAATGTTAGGGATATTGAAATCCGGAGCAGCCTATGTGCCCATAGATATCCATTATCCCGAAGATCGAATAGCCTATATCGAAAAAGACAGTAACAGTAAAGTCATTATCGACGAAGCAGCATTAGAAAGATTCAGTGAAATTCAGGAGCAATATGCAAAAGAGAATCTGGAAAAAAACCATACAACTCAAGACTTAGCCTATGTTATTTATACCTCAGGAACCACAGGTAATCCAAAGGGAGTGATGGTAGAACACCGCAATGCCTTTGAATTGATTAACTGGTCTGACTTGGAGTTTGATTCTTCAAAATTTGAAGTGATGTACGCCGTAACATCCTATTGTTTTGATTTATCGATTTATGAAATTTTCTATCCCTTATCGATCGGGAAAAAAATAAGAGTTCTAAAAAACGCCTTAGACATCAAAAACTATATCCATAAAGAGAACAAAATCTTATTAAACACAGTTCCTTCCGTCGTTAGAAAATTAATAGAAGAGAAGATCGATTTAAACAACGTATCCTTTATCAATATGGCAGGAGAAATAGTGCCAGTTGATATTGTTTCCAAACTTCAAACAGAAAAAGCAGAAGTTAGAAACTTATACGGTCCGTCAGAAGACACCACCTACAGTACCAATTATATCATACAAAATCAGGAATACAGATCAATTCCAATTGGCAAACCGATCTCCAATACCCAGGTGTACATCTTAGACGAAGCCTTACAACTGCTGCCAATAGGAGTTACAGGAAAGCTGTATGTATCAGGAGCAGGTGTTACCAGAGGGTATTTGAATAAACCTGAACTTACAGCAGAAAAATTTATATCGAATCCTTTTATCGAAGGATCCCGAATGTATGATACAGGAGATTTTGGCTGTTGGCTGGCTGACGGTACCATTGAATTTTTAGGAAGAAAAGACCATCAGGTCAAAATTCGCGGCTACAGGATTGAACTGGGCGAGATAGAGAATGCCATTTCAGAATCTTCAGAAAATCTTCAACAAGTCGTTGTAGAAGTAAAAGAGCACCAGCAGGAGAAAGTATTAGTGGCCTATCTGGTTACAAAAAACAATATCGATAAATCGGAACTGCGAGGTTTTCTGCAAGAGCGTCTGCCGGATTATATGATTCCGGGTTTCTATGTGGCGCTGGATGCTTTACCCTTAACCCCAAATGGCAAAATAGACCGTAAATCGCTGCCGGCTGTGGAGGGAGAAGACTTCATACGGAAAACATATGTCGCCCCAAAAAATGATATTGAAAACAAATTAGCAATTATCTGGCAGGAAGTATTGGGAATTGATACCATCGGAACAACTGACAATTTCTTTGAATTGGGCGGACATAGTCTGAAAGCCATAAAAGTCATTAATAGGATAAAAACAGAAATAGGCTCTGGAATAGAAGTTTCAGACATCTTTAAATACCCTACAATCTCCTCACAGGGGGGGCGTCTCGATTTGGCCTTCAAAAAAGTGTATTCACCAATCGTTTCGATTCCTAAACAAGATTTTTATGAGATGTCTGATATGCAAAAGAGACTTTGGATTATTTCAAGCATGGAAGAACAGGCTATTTATAACATTCCTTTCGCCTGCATCTTATCCGGATCTCTAAAGGTAGAGATGTTTAAGGAGTCTGTAAAAAGATTAATCCAAAGGCATGAAAGCTTAAGGACCAGGTTTGTTTTTTTTGAAGGAGAGCCTAAACAGCAGATCATAGCGCCGGAAAACTTAGAGGAGAATCTGATCCATTTTATTGACCTGTCGGAAGAATTCAATAAGGAAGAGATTGCAGAGACCCTTACCCGTCAGGAATTAACACTCTCTTTTGATCTGAAAAAAGAGTTGCCTTTAAGAATAAACATAATCAAACTAAGCGATAACGAACACATTCTAAACATCACATTAAACCATATGGCCGCAGACGGCTGGTCTTTAAAAATACTTTTTGAGGAACTCATCAGGTATTATGACAGTCTGGTAAAAGGGGTAGATATTTCTTTACCACCATTGCGAATTCATTATAAAGACTATGTATCATGGAAAAAGAATGATGAGGAACAACTGGCTAAAGACGAGAAGAGCAAAGAATTTTGGCTGCGGCAGTTGCACGGAGAATTGCCCGTATCTAATCTTCCGGCAGACTATCCGCGCAAGAGTACGGTTAAAAATTATGCAGGCGGAAATGTTTATTTAGAGCTCTCTCAGGAACTGACCGCAAGTATAGAAAAACTGGTAGTCACGAAAAACTCAACGCTTTTCTCTTTCTTACTATCGGTATTAAACATAGCTATTTTTAGATATACAAGGAATCAGGACATCATTGTAGGCACAGTTGTTTCAGGAAGAGACATGCTCGAATTGGAAGAACAAATTGGGCTTTATATCAACACTATAGCCATCCGGAATATATTCGATCAGGATATTGATTTTACAGCACTGTACGAACAGGTACACCTTAATAATCTTCAAGTTTTTGAACATCAGAACTATTCTCTCGATTTACTGATAGACGAATTGTCTTTCAAAAACAACGACTTAAAAACAGCTTCAATGTTTAATATAATGTTAGCGGTACAGAATTTTGACATTATCAAAAATAGAGAAATAGAGGGATTAGAAATTATTTCTTATGACGGTAAGTACTCGGAAGGAATAAGTAAATATGATTTAACTCTCGATGCAATGGTACAGGACAACAATACCATGCTGATTAACTTCGAATTTAATTCCGGTTTATTCAAACCCGCTACCATTAAGGCATTTTCTAATTCATTTATACAAATTATGGAACAGGTGCTGCGTAGCCCCGATATAAAAATTTCAGAAATAAATTTATCCAATACAATCAAGTCAGAACCTGAAAAAGTTAGTAAAAAAATAAGTTTTAATTTTTAAAGTAAAAAGTATGTCGCAAACAAAACCTATTGTAAGTTCTTACAATGAATGGGACCCGTTAGAAGAAGTAATCGTTGGAACAATGGAAGGTGCATCAGTACCGCCATGGCATGTTACCCTGAAAGCAACAATGCCTGAAAACCACTGGGATTTTTATAAAAAAAATGGAGGAAAATTATTCCCTGCCGAACAGATAAAAGCCGCGCAGCTGGAACTGGACAACCTGGCTCATATATTGGAACAGGAGGGAGTAATCGTTAGAAGACCGGATCCGGTAGATTTTAACAGACCTTACAGCACCCCTGACTGGAAAAGCGAAGGCGGGTTATATAGCGCGATGCCACGCGATGTTTTATTGGTTATAGGTGAAAACATCATTGAAGCTCCGATGCCTTGGAGATCAAGACATCATGAAGTGAATTCTTTCAGACCTCTGATAAAAGAATATTTTAATAAGGGAGCAAAATGGTCGGCAGCTCCGAAGCCGCAATTGCTGGATGAACTTTATGATTATAATTATCAGGAAGGAAGCGGCAATGACCCTATTAATTATGTTATAAATGATTTTGAGCCGGTATTTGACGCCGCTGATTTTACTAAATGCGGTAAAGACATCTTTGTGCTTAAAAGTCATGTAACCAATGATGCAGGTATTAAGTGGCTCCAGCAGCACATTGGGGATGAATATACCATTCATAAAATAGATTGCAATGACAGGCACCCGATGCACATTGACACCACTTTTGTACCGTTGGCACCTGGTAAACTGTTGATCCATCCCGACAGGATGAATAAAATTCCTGAGATGTTCAAAAGTTGGGACATTATGAAAGCCCCTGCACCGGTTATGCCGGACAGCCAGGTGTTGTATATGAGCAGCAAATGGCTTACCATGAACACCTTTATGATTGACAGTGAAAGAATTCTGGTAGAGAAAAACGAAAAACCAACCATCGAAGCACTGAAAAAATTTGGAATGAAACCGATACCGTGTAGTTTTTACAATTTCAACACTTTTGGCGGAGGTTTTCACTGTGCAACATTGGATATACGAAGAACGGGCGAACTTAAATCCTACTTTTAATGCAAAATGAGCAAATAATTAGTACCGAAAAGGAGAAATCTTTTGTCCAATCGTATCGGCATCGGGAATGGAATGATGTTCCTGATGAGAAGTGGAACGATTGGAAATGGCAGTTAAGCAACAGGCTAAATAGCTTTGAAGAAATATCAGAAATTATCAATCTTACGCCTACCGAAGCTAATGCTTTAAATCAGAACTCGTTGTTTAGAGTTGATATTACACCTTATTTCTTGAGTCTGGTAGACAAAGACGATTTCAACTGCCCGATAAGGAGGCAGGTCTTGCCGACCGAGAAGGAAATGTATGATTTTAGCGGTATGAACGAAGATTCTTTAAGCGAAGATGAGTATTCGCCGGTGAATGGTATCGTACACCGGTATCCGGATCGCGTTTTAATGCTGGTCACTACCCAGTGTGCATCTTATTGCAGATATTGTACAAGAAGCAGGTTGGTAGGAGACAGTTCAAAAAATTACAACTCCACTGATTTTGACAATCAGATTGAATACATAAGCAACAATCCACAAATCCGGGACGTACTGCTGTCGGGGGGTGATCCTTTACTGCTGCCAATTAAAAGGCTGGAATCGATCTTAATGCGATTAAGAGAAATTCCTCATGTCGAAATTATTAGGCTTGGTACGCGGACACCGGTATTCAACCCCAATATTATAACTCAGGAGTTTTGCGATATGGTAGAAAAATACCATCCTTTTTGGCTGAACATCCACGTGAATCATCCTAAAGAAATTACTCCGGAGTTACAACAAGCCTGTGACAAGCTGTCGAAAGCCGGAATTCCTTTAGGCAACCAGACCGTATTATTAAAAGGGATCAATGACACTGTCGAAATACAACGTAAACTATGTACCGAATTAGTAAAGATGCGGGTAAGACCTTATTATTTGTATCAATGTGATTTAGTAAAAGGAGCAGGCCATTTTCGAACTCCTATATCCAAAGGCATCGAGATTATGGAAGGACTAAGGGGGCATATTTCCGGATATGCCATTCCAACTTTTGTAATTGATGCACCTTATGGTGGTGGTAAAATTCCGTTGGCTCCAAACTATGTTTTAAGTCAGTCCCCAAACAAAGTTGTTTTAAGGAATTATGAAGGTTTTATTACCGTGTACACAGATTCGGATCAGGAACCGGATCAGGAAATTACTTCAGGCAACAGGAAAGGCAAAGACATATCCATTATGGATTTGATTCAGGGCAATGAAAAATTTATAATGCCGCAAAATTTTAGAAACTCAAAAAGAGAAGATTAATGGAGAATACCAATACCACTTTAGACACCGTTTTAACTCTTACATCTGCAAAGTTCCTTAAACAAGAAAAATATTGGTCTGAAAGAATCGCTCAAATAGCAGAGAAAACGCACTTAGTATTTACTAATAATACCACAGTTTCTGATGATTTTGAGAAAGAGGAATACGTTTTCCGTATTGATGAGCAAATCAGTGAAAAGATTTTTTCCCTGGCGAAAGGAAATGATCTGTCTGTTTATGTCCTATTGGATGCTGTTCTGAAAATCATGCTTTATAACTATCTGGATCAGGATACAATCACTACAATTTCGTCAGTTTTATTAGAAAATGCCGATGAAGAAACACTCAACGATTCGGTTTATATATCCGGAGAAATTGATGCTTCAAATTCTTTTAAAGAGTTTGTAATGCAATTGAGTGAGACTGTTGAGTTGTCTTATGAGAATCAGGATTATCCCCGGAATGTTTTAGCCGAAAAAATCAGTGGTAACAGCAACGACCTGTCCAACGTGTGGCATGTATTTGAGCCAATCCATGGTAGAGCTGAATCGACTGGCGATGATATCGTTTTTACATTTGAAAAAACAGGCAATGTGCTTGAGGGGAAAATAGAAGCCAACCCGGCTGCTGTATCAGGCATCTATCTTAAGCAGATGGGGATTCATTTCCTGAATGTAGCGAGGTTGGTAATAAGCAACCCCGAAATTCTTATTCAGGATATTAGCCTATTTTCTGATAGTGAAATAAAATATTACGAAGACGGATTGAATCCACCTGTGAGTTTATCTGCCCTTTCGGCTGATACGATCCATGCTGTTTTTGAAAGTCAGGCGGATAGTAACCCCGATAATTTATTTTCAATCGATTCCCAAAGCCAGCTTACTTATAGACAGGTAAACGAAAGGAGCAACCGGTTGGCACATTATCTATTGGAAAAAAAGGACACTAAAAATGCTGTAATTGGAATCTATTTAGAAAGATCGAATGACCTTATCATCTCCATATTGGCCATACTAAAGGCAGGCGGTACATTCTTCATGATAGATCCTACACTTCCTGCCGACAGGATTGAGGTGATGCTTGCAGAAGTAAAAGTTCCGATCATAATTTCAAAAGCTCCCTACAGTAATGCTGTAGCAGATGAAAGCAGAACAATAGTAGATCTGGATCATTTGTCCTTAGAGCATTATCCTGTTGGAAATATTAAAGCTACAGCGGGCCCAAAAGATCCGGCATATCTTATGTTCACTTCCGGTTCAACGGGTAGCCCGAAAGCAGTACTTATTTTGCATGAATCTTTCGTTGCCAGAATAAGCTGGTTAACAAAACAGTACAATTTCACAGATCGCGATGTGACCATTCAGAAAACACCTTTGTCTTTTGATCCTTCCATTTGTGAAATGTTTCGTGGTGTAGCTTCAGGAGCAAAAATTTATTTTTTACCCAATGGTGAAGAGAAAAATCCAGAAGCTATTCTTGAGGCGGTAAGTACCTACAAAGTAACCACTATGGATTTTGTTCCATCCATGCTTTCTGTTTTTTTGGATTATATCAATACGTTTGAAAATCATATTGAAAAACTGGCCACTTTAAGATGGATATTTACGGGTGCTGAAGCTCTTTCGTCCAGAGTTGTCAATTCTTTTAACGATACTTTGTTTGCTACAAATGGCACAAGATTAATAAATACGTGGGGCGCAACAGAAGTAACGGTTGATGTGACTTATTATGATTGTTCTGCATTTCCGTCGGAGCTTAAAAAAGTTTCAGTAGGAAAACCAATTGAAAATGCACGGCTATACTTACTTAATAAGCATAAAAAGTTTACACCAATGGGAATGATTGGTGAACTTTATGTAGCCGGTATTTATGTGTCAAATGGCTATTATAATGCTGAAGAACTGAATGCGGAAAAGTTTGTTACCATTGAAAATTTTGGTACTACCCGATTTTACAAAACGGGTGATTTCGCAAGATGGCAACCGGATGGAAATTTAGATTTTATAGGAAGAAAAGACAATCAGTTAAAAGTTAGAGGTATACGAATAGAAAGTGCCGATATTGAGTACCAAATTCTAAAATTGAATGCCGTAAGTCAGGCTTTTGTAACGGTTATTCAGGATCCAAAAACAGAAAATGATTATCTGGCTTGTTACATCGTTCCCACAAACAATAGCGAACCCATTAAGGCCGTAACGATCAAAGAAGAACTGAAGACAAAACTGCCGGAGTATTACATGCCGGACTATTTTTTCTTTTTGGACAGCTTTCCTTTAACCGCAAATGAAAAAATCGATACCGCAAAACTTCCAAAGATTATCAATGCAAAAGACAGTCTGACTTCGGAATATGAAGCTCCCGGTACTGACTTAGAACGAAGCATTACCTTGATTTGGCAGGAACTACTCAATTTGGAAAAGGTTGGGGTTAATGACTTGTTTTTTGACATTGGCGGACATTCTTTAAATGCGGTTTCGCTAATCTCGCTTTTGCATAAAAAATTGAGTATTAAAATTGAGATAAAAGATATTTTTAAATACTCTACCATCAGATCGCTTGCCTCGTTTATTGAGGAGAATAAACTGGATTCGGCCTATTCTGAAATTCCAAAGATTTCGGAAAAAAAATATTATAAAACAACCAGTTCTCAAAAGCGTCTTTGGTCTTTAAGTAAATTTGATGAGGCTTCTGTAGCCTACAATGTCCCGGTGGCCGCTGAACTTAAAGGGGAACTAAATATTGATTACTTAAAAAAAGCTTGTGCCGCTTTAATCGAAAGGCATGAAATACTGAGAACAGCTTTCGTTCTTTTGGATGACGAAATCGTGCAGAACGTGTTGCCGTTCAGCCCGGAATTTTCAGCGTTGGAATATCTGGATTACAGCAAAGCAAACAATGGTGAGGTAAAAATCAATAACTACATTGAGGATTTCATTCAGCATAAATTTGATTTAGAAAAAGGACCACTGATACAGTTAAGTCTCTTGAAAAAAGCAGATGACGATTATTTACTGCTCATCTGCATGCACCATATTATATCCGATTCGTGGTCTCTCAAAATAATAATGAAAGATATCTTATCGTATTATAATGCTTTTTCTGCCCAGATTCCGGTAAATCTTTCTCCTCTGGAAATTCAGAACAAGGATTATGCAGAATGGGAGAATAGTAATATCGATCTGAAAGAAAGAGTATACTGGAGTCAGAAACTCGAGGGAGATCTTTTGAAGATAGATCTGCCTTCGTTCAGCGAGCGTCCGAAAACGCAGACTTATAACGGAACCTATGTGGTTTACACGCTTCCGTCAAACAGTACAAAAAACCTGCATGCACTTGGTAAAGAATACAATGCGACGCTTTTCATGACTGCAATGTCTGTTTTTAATTATATATTTTATAAGTATACAGGAAACACTGACATCGTACTGGGTACTGTTATTGCCAACAGAGAAAAATTATCGTTGCAAGATCAAATCGGATTCTATATTAACACCTTAGTCATAAGGACACAATTTGATCGGGATTGTAAGTTTTCGGATCTTATCAGTCTAACAAAAAATAATATAATTGAAGCCTTTGAACATAAAGATTATCCTTTTGATGAGCTGGTCAATGATATAAATATTAAGAGAGATTTAGGCCGTTCTCCGGTTTTTGATGTTCTGATTGAAACTCAAAATTATGCCAATACCATTTCTTCGGATGATAATCTGAGTGCAGAGTCAGTCGAAGTGAATGTGATCAAAGCAGATAATAAAACAGCGATCTGTGATTTGAACATCATGCTGGTGGAACAAGCGAACGGAGAAATTATTTTCAATGCGAGATACAATACGGACGTTTATGAGTCTGAGCATATCGAGCGTTTGTTCACGCATTTTAATTATTTGTTAGATCAGGTTGGAATTGATTCGGACAAAAATCTTAGCGATTATGATTTGCTGATTGAAGAAGACAGAAAACGCATCAGCCAATTCAATAGCACCGATAAATTTGTTCCTCAAAAAACAATTCCAAACTATATAAAAGAGCATTCGCAAACCAGCCCTGATTTATGTGCGATTTTATATAATGGCGTGCAAACCAGCTACGGTGAACTTCATAAGGAAAGTAGTCAGATTGCAGATTTCCTGTCATTAAATACCGATAATAAACTTATAGGTGTTTTAATGAAACGCTCCCCTGAAATCGTAAAAACAATTACAGGAGTATGGAAAGCAGGTATGACCTACCTGCCTTTTGACCCAACTTATCCTTACCAGCGTATCAAAAAGTTAATCAACGACGCCGGTCTGGAGATGCTTGTGATCGATAGAAACTTTGTAAAAGAAGCAATGTTATTGCAGTGGGATTGTCCGGGTCTTAAAAGCATCTTTTGTGTCAACAGTGAAAATATCTTTCTGGAAGCCGAATCAAAAAATGCTTCTATGAACAGAGATCTTTGGGAGTATGTAGCCGAACGTTCTACTGATGATATCACAGCTGGTGGCTGGCTCAACAGTTATACCGGTAAACCTTTCAGCCGGGAAGAAATGAACGAGTATCGTGAAAATGCCCGATTCAAGATAAGCCAGGAAATAAATACAAATTCTAAAGTACTGGAAATAGGCTGTAGTTCAGGAATTACCATGTTTGCCATTGCTCCTTTGGTTAAGGAATATCACGGAGTAGATTTATCGGCAAACGTTTTAAAAAACAACGAAGCAACGATTAAGGAATTAGAGCTTGATAATATTCATCAACACAATCTTTTTGCCCATGAAATTGACCAAATTCAGACGGGTGATTTCGACCTGATTGTGATCAATAGTGTTATACAGAATTTTCATGGCTATAACTATCTCCTGGATGTATTGGAAAAATGTTTTGCCTTATTGGGCAACCATGGGAAAATTTTCATTGGAGATATCATGGACAACGATAAGAAAGAAAGTCTGATAACTTCCCTGCAAGATTATAAAGAAGCCAATAACAATGAAAGAGTTAAACTGGAGTGGGACGAAGAATTTTTTGTGGAAAGATATTTCTTCGATGATTTAAAGTTTAAATACAATTTCATCAGTGACGTACTGCATACCGATAAAATTGGAAGTATTGAAAATGAATTGTATTCTTTTCGCTATGATACCCTGATATCTTTAGATAAATCTCAAACAAACACCGCAGGAGGTGTGCAAAAAAGGTATCAGTACGACAAGCGTTCCCTTAAAAAAGAGAACGATACCTATTCTGATTGGTCCAATTTAAACGAGGCTGCTTATATCATTTACACTTCCGGTTCAACGGGTGAACCCAAAGGTGCAATTTTACATCATTTGGGGATGATGAACCATATCTATGCCAAAATTGACGACCTCGAAATAACGGCTGATAGTGTAGTGGCGCAAAATGCTTCACAAGGATTTGATATTTCAATATGGCAGTTTTTTGCTGCTCTGGTTCAGGGTGGGTCAATTGTCATTTATGATGATGATACGATAACAAATCCCGAAAACCTGTTGTATCATTTAACTTCAGATCAGGTAAGTATACTTGAAGTGGTGCCTTCCTACCTGTCGCTGTTATACAATTCGGCAGAAAACAATGGTTTTAAGGAACTGGAGCATTTAAAATATCTGTTAGTTACGGGTGAGACAGTACATCATGCCCTGATCAGCAAATGGTTTGATGCCTTTCCGAATATCCCGATTGTGAATGCATACGGACCAACAGAAACCTCTGATGATATTACACATTATATCATGAAAGAGTGTCCTCAGGGGCCAAACATATTGATTGGAAAAACTTTACAGAATTTCAGAATCTACATCATCGACGATTCGTTTCAACAGGTTCCGATAGGAGTAAGGGGAGAAATTGTAGTTTCAGGTATAGGAGTCGGATATGGGTATCTGAACAATCCTCAAAAAACGAGTGAGGTGTTTTTGGAAGATCCTTTTCAGTCTTCAAAAGTTCCTATGTACAGAACAGGAGATATCGGAAGATACAGACCAGACGGAAATATTGAATTTTTCGGACGAAGAGATTTTCAGGTCAAAATCAATGGCAGGAGGATCGAATTGGGTGAAATAGAGAACAAAATATTACAGATCGCTGAGGTCAAAGAAGCGGTAGTCATTTTGAACAAAAACAATGACCAAAACTATCTTGTAGCCTTTCTAATCATAAACAATGCTGTAACAAATGAAGATATAGAGGTAGAAACTGAAAAAATCAGGAGACGCCTTGCACAAAGCGTGCCGGAGTATATGGTTCCTTCAAAGCTGTTTATTGTGCAGAGTTTTCCGGTGACTTCTAACGGGAAAATTGATCGCAACCAGCTTTTAGCAAAGAGCGATTCCAAAAGTAATTCTGAAAAAGCAATAGTCCTTCCTTCAAACACCTATGAAGAAAAGATTCTTGAATTTTGGATGGATACATTGGGAAGAAATAGCTTAGGAATCAATGATAATTTCTTTGAGAATGGCGGACATTCTATTTCCGCAATACAGATCATTACAAAAGTCAAGAAAGAATTTCAGGTTGATATCCCGTTGAAGGATCTTTTTGAATATCCAATTCTCGAAGATTTTGCAAAAAGAATTGACTTTCATAAAAAAGAAAGGCTAAATCTGGTATTGCCAAATCCTGCGAAGAAAAGCAGAAAGAGCAGGTATAAAATATCACCTGTTCAGTTTGCCGAATGGTACCTGCAAAAATTTAATCCGAACAGCACGTTTTATAACATCGGATTTATACTTGAATTCAATGGTGATCTGAATATTGATGCATTGTACCAAACAATAGTACATCTGTATGACAGGCATGATATTTTCAGAATAGCATTAGTTGAAGACGATGGCAGGCCTTATCAGCTTCTCAGGGAACATACAGAACTTAATTTTACTGACTTTCTAATCGATATCAGACAAGAGTCAGAGCAGGAAAGTAAGGTGCAGGAAATCATAAAAAAATACAGCAACACTGTTTTTGATTTATCCAAACCACCAATCTGTACCGTTAAATTGATCAGACTGGCGGATGAAAAATACATTTTTACGTTAGAGACGCACCATATTGTCTGGGATCAGATATCAACTTTTATTTTCCATAAGGAACTGACTCAGGGCTATAACAATTTAATTGCCACAGGTGATTTTGGTCTTCCGGAATTAAAGGTAAACTATGTCGATTACACCGAATGGATTAACGCTTTGATCGATTCGGGACAATTAGAGTCTCAAAGGCAATACTGGTTGGAAAAATACAAAACAATACCGGAACCACTCGAACTGCCTACAGATTTTCCGAGGCCACTGGTGCATTCCTTTAATGGAGACTTTATTTTCAAATCGGTTGATTTAGATTTCAAACAGGAAATAACCGATTTCTGTAATCAAAATGGGGTCACCTATCAAATCTTTCTAATTTCTGTATTAAACTTATTATTATACAGATTAACCAACCAGGATGATTTTGTGGTAGGAACTCCTATATGGAACAGAGATAAGGAAAATCTGGAAGATATTATCGGCCTATTTGCATCGGGAATACCGATACGCTGTACGGTAGAGGAAAACTGGTCTTTCAGAAAATTAATGGAGCATTCAAAGAAAAGTTCGCTGGATGCTTATGAAAACCATTTGTATCCTTTCAACAAGATTATCGAAGAATTAAATCCGACTACAGATTTTTCAAGACAAAAAGTAATGTCCGTATTTTTTGGCGTGCAGAATGATGACACCGAATTGACCGAAAGAAACTTTGATGGCATCACCATCAATGACATCACTGGTCAGTATGATTTGAAAATAAACCATACCTCTGTTTTTGATTTCACGCTTCAGATTGATCACTCACAGCATTATATGTGGTATTCATTGCGATACAATACAGATTTGTTTAAAGCATCAACAGCGCAAAATTTCCTTTCGCGATACGAGCAGTTGATCCGTCAGTGTATAGCAGATCCCGAACAGAATATTGGAGATTATGACATATTGCTGAACGAAGAGAAAACGATCATTAGCGATTTTACCGAGAATACAGATGTTTTTGCTATTGAAGATTACGGTATTCATAACCTGATTGAAGAAACGGCGGTAAAATATCCTGAGAATGTTGCAGTAGTCGACAACGAACAACAGCTTACTTATGCCCAAATCAATGCTCTTGCCAATAAAATTTCCCATTATCTGATCGAAAAAGGTATTAGGAAAAAAGACAGGGTTGGAGTGCTGATGCAGCGATCGACAGAGTTTATAGCCACAGTATTAGGAATACTTAAAGCAGGTGCAATTTATGTGCCGCTGGGTAAAGACTATCCCGTACAGCGTATCGAAGAAATTATCAATCAGGCAGAAATTGAAGCAATAGTTACCACTACAGAATGTTTGTCTCAGGCATTTATGGAGGCCTCTTTTTCGAAATTGTTCATCGACCTGAACACTACAGATCTTTCCGGGTTTTCTGATTCTGCTCCAAATGTACAGGTAGAAAACCAGGATCTGGCTTATACTATATTTACTTCAGGATCAACAGGAAAGCCAAAGGGTATTAATATCAAACATGTAGGGATAATCAATATTATAAAATCTACTACAGAGGCTTTTAATTTCGATGAAAACGAAGCTATTTTATTTCACACACCGGTAGTCTTCGATGCGTCGATTATGGACTTTTTATGGCCATTAGCCACAGGCGCAAAAATTGTCGTGATGAAAGATGATGATGAAAAAAGCATAAAAGCCTATGAAACCTATATCGAGAAGCATAAGATTACGCATGTGCAGTCGGTGCCTTTGTTATTAGAATCTATTGTGGATGGTCTTGAAAGAAACGAAATTTCAAATCTTCAAAGTCTAAAAAGAATAGCGGTAGGGGGGGCTTTATTGCAGACCTCATTAAGAAACCGATTTTTTAATGTGCTGGAGTGTAAATTGTATAACTGCTATGGACCAACTGAAACCACCGTAGATTCTACCCGATTTGACTGTTCTGAAAGCACTATTGGGACAGATCAGTTTGTTCCCGTAGGCAAGCCGGTAGCCAATACCAAAATTTATGTTTTGGATAAGAAGATGAAAATTTGTCCGCTTGGTGTTCCGGGGGAATTGTATATATCATCAATAGGTGCAGCTGCCGATTACCTGAACAATCCCGAACAAACCGAAAATGCATTTGTTGATAATCCCTTTCAGGATGGATTTAGCACAAGGCTTTACAAAACAGGTGATAAGGGTATTTATGACGAAGCCGGTAATTTAATTGTATACGGACGACTCGACAATCAGGTAAAATTGAATGGCAACAGGATTGAGATTGATGAAATAGAATCAGTTCTTTTAAATCATAATGCTATTTTTAATGTTGCCGTACTTGTAAACAAACAAGCAGCTTACGAACAATTAATTGCTTTTATTGAACCCGAAAAAGGAATCAACAGTTTTGTAGCTAAGGATGGCAGAGCATACACGTGGATTACCCTGCATCAAAATGAAATGATTAGGGAAGACTTCCAAGGCCTTTCCAAAACAGTACCTTTTGAACCATTATTTTTAGAATCTTTTAAAGATTTTGATCAGATACTTTACGATTATCCCGATCTGCAAATAAGAATTAATGACGAAAGCGGTAAAACAATCTGTTATGTAACAGCTGTTCCTGTTTTTCTGTCAGACGCAACTGCTGCTTCCGATGATAGTAGCATTTTACTGCGTAGGGTAGAGGAAACACAATACAACGCCATAGCCATTCTGAATATTTCGACCCTTTCGGCATTCAACACACTGGAAGAGGATGAGATTTTAAAGTGTTATGCAGAGGTATGCCGTCATTTTGGATATTCTAATCTGATCAGTCTCAAAGCTTCTACTGAAAAAGAAGGTACTTTTTTACAAACGGATTATTCCTATTTGCTGAACAAACAATCGGCCAGCAATTATTTGAATGATATTGCAATCAGAATGCATTTGTCTGTGTATTTGCCGCAATACATGATTCCGCGAAAAATTATTGTTTTAGATAAAATACCACTGAATGATAATGGAAAAGTTGACAAGAACAAATTAAACAAATTGAAGCTCAATAGCGATTTCCTGTCGCCCGAAACCAAATTGACGGCAACAGAGCAAATCATAAAAAGCTTCTTTACAGAAATTTTAGAAAAAGAAATCCAAATTCATTCCAGCTTTTTTGAATATGGAGGACATTCTATAAACATGATTCAACTGATTTCCAAAATCGAAAAAGAGTTCGGTATAAAATTCCCAATAGTAGAAGTATTCAACCGCCAATCCATTTACAGCATAGCGGCCTATGTAGACAAAAACGCAAAGAATAAAGAAGCTGGGATCTATCTGCACAAACTCAGCAGTGGAAAAACAAAGAATATGGTATGCATACCCTCTATTAGTACCACCGCAGTAGATTTCTTAGAGTTGTCAAAACACCTTGATCATTACAACGTTTATGCGCTTGATTTTTCTTTTTTAGATTCCTATAAAGAAATGCATAACAGTTTAAATGACATCGTAGACAGCGCTATAGCAATGATAATGAACAGCGGAATTGAAGGCGAACTTGACCTGCTGGGTTATTCAGCCGGAGGCTTATTTGCTTATGAACTGCTAAAAAAACTGGAAGATTATAAAGTGGTCAATAAGTTTATCGTATTGGATATAGTTCCACCGCCTCAGACCGTCAAAATAAACAAAAAAGCAACTGCTTATGAAGACGCTGACGTTGACGCATACTTAGAATTAGATCAGCTGAATAAATTTACTCCCGATGAAAGGAAAATAATTGTAGACCGAATATGGAAATATGCTGAAATCACTTCGTTCATATCAGGAAACAAAATGATCAATATTCCAACCTATGTTTTTCTGAGTGAAAATTCCAGCATCGACAAACACAGCATTTGGCAAGCCTTAATTAAAAGTAAAATCAATCTGATCAGGCTTGAAGGGGGGCATTATGAAATACTCCAAAAAGAAAAAATACAAAAAAACACCCAAATTATAACAAATCAAATAGAGAAATAAAAAGATACAAAATTATGAGAAATATTATTTTAGGAATAAATTGTGTATACCATGAATCAGCGGCATGCTTAATAATTGATAACAAAGTAGTGGCGGCTATTGAAGAAGAAAGACTCTCAAGAGTCAAACATGCAAAAGAATCAAAAATTGACAATCCGGATGAATTGCCGATTCTTGCAATAAACAAATGTCTCGAGATGGGGGGAGTAAGTTTAGAAGATGTTTCTCTAATAGGGTTTTCATTTAAACCTGAAAGAAGATTAGAAAACATACCTTCAGAAGATCGTTTCGTACCAAACAATTGGGGTTGTGAGGATGGCGAAAAGTTATTCTATGATAAATTAACACAAATTCCTCAAAAACTCCAGGAAATGGGGTTCAAGGGACAGTTTAGCTTTATCGAACATGCGATAGCACATTGTGCATCAGCATACTATCCATCTCCGTTTAGTGATGCGGCCATACTTTCTATTGACGGAATCGGTGAGTTTGAATCGACCACCCTTGCTTACGGACATGGCAAAAATATTGATGTAGTACAACAAATTGCTTATCCTAATTCGATTGGTTTTTTATGGGAGAAAATTTCTAAATTTTTAGGCTTTTCAGAATACGATGCATGTAAAGTAATGAGCGTAGCATCGTTCGGAAATCCTTTAACATTCGAAGAGGAATTCAGTAAGATAATTTCCATCAATGATCAAACTATTTTTGAACTGGATAATGAGGTACTGTGCTTCAGGGTTGAAGATTATTCTAAGTTAGAAAAGTTATTCAACATTAAAAAAAGAGAAACATTAGATGAATTAGAAGAGGTACACAAGGATATTGCCGCTGCTCTGCAAAAATGGACAACCGATATTATTGTAAAAGTTACCGACAGGCTTTTTGAAGAAACAAAATCTGAAAATCTTTGTGTTGCGGGTGGTGTAGCTTTAAACTGTGTTGCCAACACTATCGCTTTTGAAAATAGTAAATTCAAAAATATTTTTATACAGCCGGCAGCAAATGATGCGGGAACTGCATTGGGAGCGGCTTTAAAACTGAATATTGAAGCAGAAGGTAATTTAGAAGGATTGGTTTTGGACAATACGTTCTTAGGGCCTTCATTTACGACCGAAGAAATACACAATGAAATGTCTAAGAGAAATCTGGTGTATTCACATGTGGAAGACATAGAAGTGAAAGCAGCAGAACTTATTAAAGCAGGTAATATTATTGGATGGTTTCAGGGAGCAATGGAATTTGGACCCCGGGCGCTTGGAAACAGAAGTCTTTTGGCAGATCCGAGAAATTTCCATATGATTAAAAAACTCAATTCAATAGTAAAACACCGGGAAGATCACAGACCATTTTGCCCAAGTGTTTTATCAGAAGAAACAGAAAACTGGTTTGACATTAAAAAAAGCACACCTGTATCCGAGTACATGCTTATGGCTTACCCGGCTTTAACCAATAAAAAAGAACTTATACCGGCAGTAGTGCATGTTGACGGGACTTCGAGAATACAGGCCGTTAATCAGAAAACCAATCCAAAATATCATGGGTTAATATCAGAATTCTATAAACTAACCGGTATCCCGATGGTTTTAAACACTTCTTTTAATGATAGAGAACCAATTGTTTGTACTCCTGAGGATGCGATAAAAACTTTTCTGAAATCCAATATTGATTATTTGGTTATGGGTAATTTTATTTTAAACAAACAGGATAATCTGGAAAAAGTGTAATCTTTTTGATGCTGAGAACGAAAATTTTGAAAAAGATTCACCAACTATTGAATGTATCTTTGTATAGGTATCCGTCTATTGCAGAAGTAGTTAATCGTATTGATAAAAACTCGGGACTGTTTTAAAAGAAGCGATGAGACAAGTGGAATCAGTACAGCGATGCTACTATTGATAACGAAATTAATGGTCAACAGTTGAGATCCGTATTCAGAAAAAAAATCACAGAAGAAGTACTGGCGTTAAACAATTATTTTTTCGCCAGTGCTTTTAAAGGAATGTTTAAAAAAGAACTCCTAATAATCAAAAAATTATACACGATATGGATTATAAAAAATATACCGAAGCAAACAGGATCGCATGGAATGAGGTGAATCCAATGCATCAGGATTTTAAGAAGAGATATAAAAGCAAATTCACTTTAGAGGACTTTAGTACCTTGGATGAGAACCTTCTGGAAGTATTAAATAAAATAACATTCCAAAACAAATCAATACTTCAACTGTGCTGTAACGACGGTGAGGAACTGATTTCGTTAAAAAAAATGAATGCCGGCACATGTGTCGGTATCGATATCTCTGACGAAGCGATCGATTCGGCACGTTTTCTAAACGACCAACTGGGGCTTGACTGTACATTTCATGTCTATGATGTTTATGAAATGGACGAAATTATAGAAAACGAAAAATTTGATATCGTATTAATGACAGTAGGTGCCCTGGTTTGGCTGCCTGATTTGAATCAGATCATCAAAAAAATCTCTAAAGCATTATCTCCTGAAGGATTTCTGGTTATTCAGGAGCAACATCCTTTTAGCTGGCTTATCGATGAGGATATGAAACTTTCGGAAGAAGAAAATTATTTTAGAAAAGAACCATTAAAAGAGGAGGGTGGCCTGGATTATTTAGGAAAAACCGAATATGAAGGAAGCGCAAACTATAGTTTTAATTATACGTTCTCCGACCTATTCAATGCCATTGCCGATAATGGGCTGTCACTTTACAAATTATTTGAATATGCGAATGATATATCAAATTTAAAAGAAGACCTGGAACAAAAAGAACTTTCCTATCCGTTGTCCTATATCTGCATTGCAAAAAAACACAAATCCTAATCGATGAATACATTATTAGACAAACTGTACAAACTAAAAAAACTTATTGGAAATACTCCTTTGTATAATATATGCGCAGAGAAGAATATTTTTATAAAAGTAGAATACTATCAACTGGGTGGTAGTATAAAAATGCGATCTGCATTTAAAGTAATAGAAGAAGCAATTCTTGATGGTTCAATCAATGAAGACACAGTTGTAATCGAATCTACTTCGGGAAATTTTGGGATAGCGCTCGCTTTGATCTGCAGAAAACTGGACCTAAAGTTTATACCGGTTATAGATCCGTGCATCTCTTTATACAAAAAGAAAAAGCTGGAACTGCTGTGCAGTCACATCGTTCAGATCACACAAAAAGACGAGACCGGTAATTATTTACTGAACAGAATAAAATTTATCAAAAACTATCTTGAAGAAAATAAAAATTCTTTCCAGCCCAACCAATATAAAAACAAGAATTGTTACCTGGCTTATAATGCGATGATGGAGGAGATAAAAGATCAAATTGATGAAATAGACTATATTTTTATTTCTGTGAGTTCGGGAGCCACAGTCACCGGATTATCACAGCATATCAAGAAGTATTTTCCAAAAATAAAGATTATAGCGGTAGATATTGAAGGCTCACTGATTTTTTCTACCATAACCAAAGAACGCAAACTACCGGGTATTGGTGCCAGCAAAACATCTGATTTTATTGCCCTGGCAGACATACATGATCATGTTATTTTAAGTGAAGAGGAAATCATAAGCGGCTGCCAAAAACTTTTCCATGAGTACGGTATCCTGGCTGGTGCTTCCGGAGGAGCGGCTTTTTATGCTGCCTTGCAAAATATTGAAAATTCTGAAAAGAAACAGAATTGCCTGGTCATTATACCCGATTCCGGCGATGATTACCTGGAATTAATAGATTATAAATGCTTTCAACAAACTTCTTATGAAATACATTAATGAACAAAATATATTGGAAATAGGGAATAACTGGAATGAAATTATTCAGGTTATTGAAGATACTGTTCTCCTGTTAGAAAAAAAGGATTACGCACAACCTATAAAACCATACCTTAGATATAAAGATTTAAAAAACAGAATAATCGCTATGCCGGCTTATGTAGGAGGAGATTATAATATTTCGGGCATAAAATGGATCGCCAGCTTTCCTGACAATATAAAAAATAATCTCCCGAGGGCCAATTCAGTTATTATTCTCAATAATGCCGATACCGGTGTTCCCATATCGGTGATAAATACGCCCATGGTCTCGGCCATACGTACATCGGCAGTTACTGGTGCGATCATAAAAAGCTACAGAGAAGCAGTAGAAATTAAGGAGAAAATAAATTTTGGTATTATTGGTTTAGGACCAATTGGGAGGATGCATCTTGAGATGATTTTTACTTTGCATGAAGATATCATTGACAAAATTTATGTCTACGATATCAATCCAATTGACACAGAGTTGCTGCCCGAAAAATGGAAACATAAAATCGTACTCGCAAACGATTGGGAACAAGCGTATTTAAACTCAAAAATTTTTATTACCTGTACGGCCTCGTCAAAAAGATACATCAATCTTCCACCTCCAAAGGGTTCGTTGCAACTCAATGTTTCATTAAGAGATTATGAAGCCGATGTTTATGATTTTATTGACTGCGTGATTGTTGATAATTGGGACGAAGTATGCCGCGAAAACACCGATATTGAAATGATGCACCAGACAAAAGGACTGCTGGAGAAAGACGTTCTTATAATCACGGATGTCTTATCCGGAAAATTAAGAAAAACTATAAAAGCAAACGATACCATAATGTTCTGTCCTATGGGGATGGCGATTTTTGATATCGGGATAGCCAAATATTTCTATGAATTATCGCAAGATAAGCGTATCGGACAAACGTTGTAATTTTTAGGAAAACACGTAATGCCAAAACCGAAAGAAGAAGCAAAACGATTATCGCAGTTATCCATACTGATGCCTTTTTTTAATAGACCGATAGAATCATAAAACTGGACTACGGCCAAGCAATTATGGATAAAAAGTAACTGATAATGTTATGGAACTACTATAAAAAGAATATTCATGAAACTGACATTGCCCCAACAAGATATTTACTTCGAACAATTATTATTTCCTAATGAGCCTGTTTACAATATTGGGGCTAAAATCGAAATTAAAGGTCAAGTAAACATAGAAATATTCAAAAGAGCCTATGTTGCCTTGATTGATCAGCACGATGTTTATAGAAGTATTATTGTAAAAAAGGAAGAAAATGTTGGTATTCAAATAGTAGCAGACCATCAATCGGAACTGGGGTATATTGATTTTTCAGACTTTGAAAACCCAACTGAGGAAGCAAATCTCTATATGCAAAAGGAATTTATGAAACCTTTTGATTTATTAAAAGGAAGCCTTTTGCATATTTTCACTTTAGTAAAAGTTCAGGACGATTTTTACTATTTATTCTCGGTGTATCATCATATCATAACCGATGGCTGGGGAACTTCATTAATGTTTCAAAGATTGGTTCAGAACTACAATGAGATTTCTGAATATGGCGCAATTATTTCCGATTATCCATTTAGTTACAAAGACTTTGAACAAGATGATTTCGAATATCAAAATTCAGAATCATTAAAACAAGATTTAGAATACTGGTCTCAAAAATTCAAACCATTACCGGAGAATTTATTCGATAAGTTAGATGACCGTGTGCAAATAAACAAAAGCAGCCGTAAAGAACTGATTATTGCAAGAGAGGTTTACAACCAATTAAATGAACTAGCCACAAGCTATAAATGTTCCACTTTTGCTCTAATTTTAGGAATTCTGTACACTTATTTTGGCAGAAAACACGAAAACAACGATTTTGCTATCGGCTTGCCCGTTTTAAACAGAAGTAAGTCTGCTTATAAAAAAACGGTGGGGCTTTTTATGGGAATTTCTCCTTTGAGAATGTCATTGGACTTTGAAGCGACTTTTCAGGATTTAATAATTGATATCAAAAATCAGTTAAAACAAGATTATCGCCACCAGCGACTGCCCTTAGGAAAGTTAATTCAGGAATTGCAGTTGTACAGTCAAAAAGAGCGATTGTTTAATATCACACTTTCTTACGAAAAACAAGATTACTCCGCTCATTTTAAAAACACACAAACCAAAGTAATTCCATTAAGTCATCAATCAGAAAGAGTAGCTCTGGCTTTGTACATAAGAGAATTTGACGAATCAGAAGATGTGAAAATTGATTTTGACTATAATTTGAATTATTTTGATGAGGTTAGTATCACACAAGTGGTCAATCATTTTGAAAAGTTGGTTCATGCTGTTTTAAATAATTCAGATAAAAAACTAAAAGAGTTAACCTACTTAACCAAAGAAGAAAAGCAACAAGTAGTATTTGATTTTAACCGTACAAAAGTTGAGTATCCAAAAGATAAAACGGTACTGGATTTATTTCAGGAACAAGTTAAAAGAGTACCTGAAAAAATTGCAGTAAAAGAGGAGACAAAATCATATTCTTATAGCGAACTGGATAAGCTATCCAGCCAGATAGCAACTTATATTGTTTCAAAATTTGGTACGGAAGATAAAGCACCAATTGCTGTTTTGTTAGGTCGCTCTGCTAATATGATCGCTGTTTTGTTAGGGATTTTAAAAACAGGCAGATCTTATATTCCGTTAGATCCTGCTTTTCCAAAAGACCGTTTAAGCTATATTGTGGCCCATAGTCAAACCGGCATCATTATTAACGAAAATAATAATGAAATTGAGGCGATCAAACAGGTAAAGACCATAGCATTAGAACATATTCTTGCTGAAATTGAGGATCTACATACAACAGCTTTTCAAAACGTATCCCCACAAGATACGGCCTATATTATATACACATCAGGATCAACAGGGAATCCAAAAGGAGTTGAAATTGGACATCAGTCATTGCTTAATTTCTTAACCAGTATGCAGCAGGTACCCGGAATTAATGAAAATGACATTTTATTTTCAGTAACAACTTATTCTTTTGATATTTCTATATTAGAATTTTTTGCACCCTTAATTTCAGGAGCAACCTTATATATTGCTAACCAGAATTTGTTATCCGATCCTAATTTAATCATTAGAAAAATAGAAGAACTCAAACCCACAATCCTTCAGGCCACACCAAGTTTTTATCAAATGTTATTCAATGCCAACTGGCAGGGCGATAAACAACTAAAAGTATTATGTGGCGGCGATTTGTTAAGCGAATCACTAGCCCAAAAACTAATCAGCCACAGTTCCGCATTATGGAATATGTACGGACCAACCGAAACGACTATTTGGTCCAGCATAAAAAAAATAGAGCACCCCTCGCAAGCCTCCAATATTGGTAAACCCATCAACAATACGCAATTCTATATTTTAGATGCGTTTTTAGGTCCAAAACCGATCGGAATTCCGGGAGCCCTTTATATTGCTGGCGATGGATTGGCACTGGGATATTATAAAAACAACGAATTAACCAAAGAAAAATTCATCCAAAATCCTTTTGATACGAATACTTTGTGTTACGAAACAGGTGATGTTGGAAAATGGAATCACAATGGAGAAATAGAATTTTTAGGGCGAAATGACAATCAGGTAAAAATTAGAGGTTATCGAATAGAATTGGGCGATATTGAGTCGCAATTCAATCAAATAGCTGCAATTAAAGATACTGTTGTCATTGCTAAAAAAGGAGCGCAACAAGAAGCTTTTTTAATCGCTTATGTTTTAAAAAATCAAGAGTTCATCGATACAATTGAAATTACGAATCAATTGAAAAAGACGCTTCCGTACTATATGATTCCGAATGCAATTATTCCACTGGAAGAATTTCCGCTTACGCCCAATCAAAAAGTAGATAGAAAATTGTTGTCACAAAGAGAGATTCAGTATAATACAAACGAAGAGCATTTTAAAGAACCGGTTTCCGATTTAGAAATAAAACTATCACACTATTGGGCAACAGTATTAAATACAAAAGAAGCCATAAGTGTAACGGATAACTTCTTTGCGCTTGGTGGCCATTCTTTGAATGCAGTAAAATTGATTGGATTAATTTCCCGAAACCTTTATGTAGAGATTACTTTAAAAACGATTTTTGATTTCCCGACTATAAAAGCACTGGCTGTTTATTTACAAGAGTTAAAGCCAACCCAATCGAATGCCATACCTTTAGCTGAAATCAAAGATTTATATGATTTGACTCCTGCTCAATATACCATTTGGCTGGCTTCTCAGCAAACAAAGAATTCGATTGCTTATAATATGTCTGCCGGCTATACTATTGAGGGAATTATAGATACAGCTAAAGTGAACCAGTCCATCAATCAAATCATTGAAAAGTATGAAATTCTAAGAACCAATTTTATTGAAATTGATGGAATTCCGTATCAAAAAATAAATGCTCCGGAAAAGAATAGATTTGAAATTGTTGTACATCAATTAAAAAATGATTCCATCGAAGAAGCGATCGATCGATTAAGTAATACCGAATTTGACTTAGAAAAAGACGTGTTGATAAGAGCTCAATTGATACCCTTAGAAACGAATCAACATTTACTCCTTTTTTCGACACATCACATTATGATGGATGGCTTATCACTGGAAATTTTTATCAAAGAATTTATCCGAAACTATAATCAAAGCACTCAAAATCGAACAAAAGAGAACAGTCTAAAACTTCAGTTTAAAGATTATTCGGAGTGGTTTAATAAAACAGTAAAAGAGGATCAATCTAAAAATAAGTTGTTTTGGAAAAATTATCTTCAAAACTATACACCTAAAAATTCATTTGACAGGGATTTTAGTATTCAGAATAATAAACAAAACGGAAGTAAATTATCATTTGAGCTCACAGAAGAAGTTACGCTCCTTTTAAAACACCTGGCTGCCGAAAAGCAAATGACTTTCTACACCCTTTTAGTGGCTTCAATCAATACTCTAATTTATAAACTATCCAACCATTCTGATATATGCATTGGTACCGTAAATTCAGGAAGAAATAGCTATGATTTAAACAATCAAATAGGAATGTTTGTGAAAACTCTGGTGCTGAGAACTCAAATACAGTCAGAACAAACTTTTACAGATGTATGGGAGAATGTTAATCATAACATACTGGAAATAAACAATTATCAGGATCTGCCATTTGACAAAATAGCGTCGGATATTTTCGATCTGATGCTGGTCTATCAAAAACCCGAATTTAATTTTGAAAACAGCATTGAATTAGATGAATTGAAATTAGCATCTTATCCAATTGAAAGCAAATTCAGTAGAATACCTATTGTGTTTAATTTGTTTGAAAGTGAGCATCAGTTAAAAGGAACTATCGATTACAATTCTGATTTGTTTGAGGAAGATACCATACAAATGATTGTATCAGAATTTGGTAAAATGCTAAATGAAATTGTCGTTAATCCTTTAAGGAAGATTGGAGAAATAGACGATAAATTACAGCAGGAAATCAACACGACATTAGATTTTGATTTTAATTTTTAAAGGATTGAATCGCCAAAGCTGCGCAAATGTCTCTGACTTTGCGCTTTTTTTTGCACTTGTGAATCATTACAGTTTATAAAAGTCCCAAAGCTGCGCAAATGTCTCCGACTTTGCGCTTTTTTTTGCACTTATGAATTATTACAGTTTATAAAAGTCTCCTGACTTTTTACCGTTATTTTTTAATATTGTTTTAAATCTTTTCTTTTCTGGAAATTACATCTAAGAAATTTACTTTTAAAGTCTGACACTTTATTACTTATATGCTTTAAACTAGATAGTGTAAGTTGGCGCAAAGTCAGAGACATTTGCGCAGCGCGAAAAATGATTTATTATATAAAGAAAGGGAGTACTTGCCAAGTACCCCTTTCTTTTTTACGTTTTAGTGTTTGCCATGTCCATGCCCTTTTCCATGTCCATTGCCATTTCCGTGCCCATTATCTTTATATTCTTTATATTCTTTGTTGTTCCCTTTCCCTGGTTTTTGACCAATTGTTTTTTGTGGTTTTCCTTTGTAGCCTTTACCATATTTTACTTTGTGAGTTTTATAATTGTCATAGGGTGAATTGCCTCTGTAATCGGTTAGTACCACTTTATATTCGTTATAAAGGTCATAGTTTCTGTAACTTCTCGGCAAATTTCTAGTTCTGATCCATTTTCCGTTACTTATGTAAATGTAATTGGATGCATTGATGTCGTAGTACATCTCGAGATCCGGTAAATAATAATAACGGACATCTGTATAACCCACAGGACCCCATGCTGGCGGTGTTCCAATATTTACATTAACCGATACCTGTGCCTGTAAAGAGCTTACGGCAATGAATGTCATTGCAATAAAGAAGTATTTTAGTGATTTCATGATTTCAAATGGTATTAAATTATTAATAATCTAAAGTAAAACAAAAATCGAACCTAAAATTAATTGATTGGTACTTTTTTATTATAAAGCCGTAATAATAAATTCACTACGTCTGTTCATTTGGTGCTCTTCTTCGGTACAAGGCACTCCATCCGAACATTTGTTTACCAGTTCAGTTTCTCCGTATCCTTTACCTGTTAATCGCTGTGGTGCGATACCATTTTTGATCAGCCATTGTATGGTAGATTTGGCTCTTCTGTCGGATAGGGCTTCATTGTATTTAAATGTTGCCCGACTATCGGTATGAGAACGAATGTCTAATTTCATATTCGGATACTGGTTTAGTACATCAAGTATTTTTTCTAAATCTAAAGCTGCCTCTGTGCGAATGTTTGATTTATCCAGATCAAAATAGATCATTTTAATGCCAAAACATTTACCCAGATCATCACCTATGGTTACCAGGCAATCCGATTTTTCTAATGCTATTGATAAATTTGTTCTTCCATTTTTATTTGAGATTGTTATACTTTCTTCTTTGGTATAATATTTCTCTTTTTCAGCTCTCAGGAAGTAGGTTGCCCCACATTCTACAGGAAAAGTGTAGTTTCCGTTTGAATCAGAGTTGGCTGTTGCGATGACTTTATTGCTGTCGGAATATAAACTTAGTTTGGTTTGTGGTAAGACTTCTCCCGTAGCCAGATCAGTTATAGTTCCGTATAATTCCTGAACACAGGTTAGTGGTATTCTTTCCAAAAATTGATAAATATCATCAGAGCCTTTTCCGCCATCTTTATTGGAACTAAAAAAACCTTTTTTCGATTTGGTATCGATTATGTAAGCAAAATCATCTTTAGGAGAATTGATATCGGCTCCAAGATTTTGAACATTACTTACGTCGGTATTGCTTAATTTTCCAACAAAAACGTCCAAACCTCCCAGTCCCGGATGTCCGTCTGACGCAAAGTAAATTTCATTTTGATCGTTTATATAGGGAAAGCTTTCTTTTCCTTCGGTGTTAACACCTGGGCCCAAATTCTCAGGAATGCCAAATTCTCCATTACCGTTAATACTAACTTTGTAGAGATCAGATTGTCCTATTGATCCCGGCATATCCGATGCAAAATAGAGTGTTTTTTCGTCAGGACTTAAAGCAGGATGTGCCGTGCTGTAATTATTACTGTCAAAAGGAAGCTCTGTTATATTGGTCCATTCACCGTTTTCAAATGTAGCTTTGTATATTTTTACTAAAGTAATTTTACTTTCATTTTTCCCTTTTTTCCCATTTATATAATTGTTTCTCGTAAAATAAACAGTTTTTCCATCTTTTGTAAAAACAGGAGTCGACTCATGGAATTTGGTGTTTATTTTAGATTTGAATTTTTTGGGAGCATTAGGATTAAAATTCTCATCGATATCGGATTGATATAAATTGGTAAAATGCTCACCAGTCCATTTGTGAATTCTTTGACTGAAATTACCGGTATCTCTGGCTGAGGCAAATATAATTTTGTGTTGATAGAAAGCTGTTCCATAATCGGAGTATTTACTGTTTATTCCTGCATTTTCGATAGTGTAGCGGCCCGAATTGGCTTTTATTTTATCCAGATAATTTTTATCTGTTTCATATAGTTTGGCTCTGCTGTCGTTTTTTGATTTTTGTCGGAATAAATCCATCATTTGATTGGCTTTGGCTGTATCTCCGGTTGATTTTAATGATTGTGCATATCGATAGTAATATTCAGGTTCAACTTCAGTATTCTGAGCAAATAATTCGCCATACCATTTTGCTGCTTTTTCGAATTCGGAATTGAAGTAAAAGGAATTACCTAACTTCTTAAAGAGATCTTCTGATTTGTAACCTTTTTCGGCTACTCTCTGATACGTTTTAATTGCATCGATATAGGCATAGTTATCGTACTTTTTGTCTCCGGAAACAATTTTACCCTGTTGCGCAAAACTGTTAGATAAAAAAACACTTACTACGGTGGTGCAAAGGAGTATATATTTTTTCATGATAAAAAATTTTAGAAGAAACGAGGAGTTGTCATTTTACTATTTTTTCTGAAGAATTCATAGCGCAGGAAGATTTCATGCGAACCAGAATTGTAATTGTTTAATTTAGTGGTTTCACGGTCGTAACCATATCCTATGTACAGACCATCACTAATCTGAAACCCGGCCATAGCACTAAGCGAGGCACTCCATCTGTAGGCAACACCTAACACAAGTTTATCCATAAACATAAAGTTGGCAGAAACGTCTACCTGAAGCGGAGCTCCCTGAACCATTTTTGTGAGTAAAGCGGGTTTGAATTTGATGTATTGAAGTCTGTCAAGATCAAAAACATACCCGGCAATTAAATAATAATTGATTCTGTCTTTGTAAATGGCATAATCATTATCATCGTACCGATTGGTTTCGATAAAATTAGGTACTGATAAACCGATGTAGGCTTTATCTGAATGCCAATAGACTCCGGCTCCTACATTGGGAGAGAATTTATTGTTCAGGTCCTGAAACTGTGGATCACCCTGGCTTTCCGGATTTAATTTAGTAACATCGAGATTAAAAAAATTGGCTGAGCCTTTAATCCCGAATGAAAGTTTAAAATCTGCTGAGGTTTGTATGGTATAAGAAAGATCTGCAGAAAAAGTATTTTCATTTGTAGGCCCAATCTTGTCATTGACCAGCGAAACTCCAACTCCCAAATTACTATTGTTTATTGGAGTATTTACAGAAAAGGTACTGGTTTTCGGTGCTCCGTCAAGTCCAACCCATTGCGTACGATATAATCCGAAAATGCTTAATGCTCCTCGTGAGCCCGCATATGCCGGATTGATATTTATAGTATTGTACATATATTGTGTAAACTGCGCATCTTGCTGTGCATAACTTACTATAGCAGTAAATACCAGGACGAAAGAAAGTAATTTTGTTTTCATAGTAGGTAAATTATTTTAATATTGTTATTGCCTTTTGAATCTTAAAAAAAATAAGCTAAATGAATTCAGAAATCTATTACATGAGTTTTTCAATTGAAAACCATCCTGATCACTGATGAATTACGCAATCAGGATGGTATCTGCTTATCTGGAAAGATATAAGTATCCGTCTTTTTTGTTCATTTGTATTGCACCATTTCCATCTACGGAGGTGTAATTAAGAATGTAAAAGTAAGTTCCTGTTGGAAGACCATCTGATTGACTTACTGTTGTTCTTCCTCTTGAAATGCCATCAAAAGCATTGGTGGTATTGTTGTAATTTTTAGTATCGAATACTAATACCCCCCAACGGTTGTATATTTCGACACTATTGTCAGGATAACAAGCTGTGTCTTCAATATGGTCGATAACAAATCGGTCGTTTATACCGTCGTTATTAGGAGAGAATGCGTTATGAACCAGTATCGTTCCGCAGGCCAAAACTTTGCAATCATCATTAACCGCAAGGTTTACCACTAAACTTCTTGGACACGCTTCGTCTTTTATTTGATATTCAAATGAATAGTTACCAGTCGGAAGTCCAAAAGTAGTTACAACACTGCCGTTTAGTGCACCGGTATTATTGGTATCAATCCAGGTACCGGTTGTAGAAGTATTTCTAGGCAACGGACCTAACAAATTAACCGTTGAAGTATCGGCATTACAGGCTTCAATTGCAAAAGGAGCTGTCGTAACAATATCATGTACAACTGTTATGGTTTGTACGAGTATTGTTTTATTGCCGGCACAATCGGATAAAGTGTATGTTCTTGTTAAGATATAAGGACTGTTTCCACAACCAGTGCCTCCATTATTAGAATCACTTACGGTTACCGTTACGGTTTGGCTGCAATTATCGGCAGTATTGGTTACGGCTCCCGTATTGGCAACAGGAATATCTGCTATGTTTTGTAAAGTAACATCTGCCGGAATTGTTCCTGTTGGAGGAGTAGTATCCTTAACAGTAATTAGCTGTGTGTAGGAAGTTGTATTACCACTACAATCGCTGCTGGTCCACGTACGGGTCAGTGTATAATTTGTGCTGCATTCATTTTCAATACTGTTTTTTGTTTCAGTATAAACTACCGGCACATTAGCATTACAATTATCTGATGCTGTTATATTAGCCGGTGCAGGAACTTTATCACATGATACTGTAATATTCGCAGGAAGGACTCCATTAAAGACTGGTTTGCTGGTATCTTCGATTGTAATCACCTGAGTGAAAGTATCTGTAATATTGTTGCAATTGTCTTTTGCTACCCAACTGTTTGTATAGGTTCCGGCATTTGCACAAGTAGCAGAGGGTACAAACTGTCCTGTAGTTTTCACGATCGTCACATCGCTATCACAATTATCGGTTGCTACAGGCGCACTGGCTTGTGCAGTTGTCAGCCCTTCGGTATCACTACATTGAATGGTTTTATTCAAACTTCCCGCTAGAGTGGTCCAGGTAGGTTTGGTGGTATCTTC
>NZ_AMYW01000008.1:0-149568 GCF_000335775.1 Flavobacterium sp. WG21 | reverse complement strand
AAACTGAAGCTTTTTTTTTTATGGGTATATTCTGTAAATTATTTGTTTATAGCATAAAGTCTTGAAATGTATTTTCCAACAACGTCAAATTCAAGGTTTATTTTAGTCCCAACTTTGAAGTTTTTAAAATTAGTATTTTCAAAAGTGTAAGGAATAATCGAAACGCTAAATTCGTTTGTTTTTGAGTTTACGACCGTCAGGCTTACTCCGTTTACCGTAATAGAGCCTTTTTCGATGGTAATATTGCTGAGGTTTTTGTCGTATTCAAAAGTGTAATTCCAGCTTCCGTGTGCTTCTTCGATTTTAATGCAGGTTCCGGTTTGGTCAACGTGCCCCTGTACAATGTGCCCGTCCAGACGGTCTCCAAGTTTCATTCCTCTTTCCAAATTTATAATATCGCCTTCTTTCCAGTCGCCAATATTGGTTTTTAAAATGGTCTCGTCGATAGCGGTTACGGTATAAAATGAATCTTTTATAGCTACAACCGTCAGGCAGATTCCGTTATGAGAAACGCTTTGGTCAATTTTTAATTCATTAGTGATTGTGGAGTCAACTGTGATGTGAAGATTGTTTTGATCTTTTTTTATTTCGTGAATCCTTCCTAGGGTTTCTATAATTCCTGTGAACATTTTGGTTTTATTTTACTAAATTTGCACATCAAAATTAGTAATAAATAATCTGAGCTCATGAATAAAAAAGCAGAAAATATAATTGTTGGAATTTCGGTTGGAGATTTAAACGGTATTGGAAGCGAAGTTATATTAAAAACATTCGAAGATTCTCGTATGTTGGAGATGTGTACGCCAGTTATTTTTGCAAACGCCAAAATACTTTCTTTTGTTAAAAAAAGCTTCACGTCGACTGTTCAGTTTCACGGTGTAGATAAATTAGAGCAGGTTTTGCCAGGAAAAGTCAATGTTTTTAATCTTTGGAAAGAGGGGGTTGATATTAACTTCGGTAAAAATGATGAGAAAATTGGCGAATACGCAATTAAATCATTTGTTGCGGCTACCAAAGCGCTAAAAGAAGGTTTGGTAGATGTTTTGGTAACGGCGCCAATAAACAAATACAATATTCAATCGGAAGATTTTAAATTTCCGGGACATACCGATTATCTGGACAAAGAATTAGAGGGAAATGCTTTAATGATGATGGTTCAGGATAATTTACGAGTAGGTTTGCTTACCGATCATGTACCGTTGAATGAGGTTTCTTCGCATTTGACAGAAGAATTAATCGTTAGAAAGATTGAAACAATCAGAAAATCACTGGTTCAGGATTTTAGTATTGTTAAGCCAAAAATTGCTGTTTTAGGATTGAATCCACATAGTGGTGATGGAGGTGTGATTGGGAAAGAAGAAGATTTGATTTTGAAGCCAGCTTTGAAAAAGATTTTTGAAAAAGGAACTATGGTTTTTGGGCCATTTTCGGCAGATGGTTTTTTCGGAAGTGGTCAATATGAGAAGTATGATGCTGTTGTAGCTACTTATCACGATCAGGGACTGATTCCGTTTAAAACATTGTCGTTTGGTAAAGGAGTGAATTATACGGCTGGTTTGAATAAGGTTAGAACCTCACCGGATCATGGTACGGCTTATGATATTGCCGGAAAAGATATGGCAGATTTTAACTCATTTAAGGAGGCGGTTTATCTTGCAATAGATATTTTTCGCTCGCGTAATCAGTATGAGGAGATTACTGAAAAACCACTCAAAATAAAAGAAAAACAGTTATAAACAAAAAAAGGTGAATAAGATTATTAGTTTTATAATAATTTTATATCTTTGCACCCCAATTCAGGTATCTGAGTTTTAGATATGGATTGGACAAATTGATGTTGAAATGAGCAAAACAAAAGAATTTTTAATTCCTTTCGTAGGATTAAAACTAGGAAAACACCATTTTGAGTATCAAATAAGTAACACGTTCTTTGCGAACTTTGATTACGACGAATTTCAAAGTTCAGATATCAAAGTAGGTTTAGTTTTAGATAAGAAAAGCAACATGTTAGAGTTGGAATTCAAACACAAAGGGACTGTAAATGTACCTTGTGATCTGACAAGCGAAGATTTTGATTTGCCCTTAAAAGGCAAAATGAAATTAATAGTTCGTTTTGGAGAAGAATTCAATAACGATAATGAAGAGCTTTTAATCTTACCGCATGGAGAGCATGAAATTGATGTAGCACAGTACATTTATGAAATGATTGCACTGTCGGTACCTCTAAAACGAGTTCATCCAGGAGTGAAAGACGGCAGTTTGCAAACTGACGCTTTAAAAAAACTGAATGAGCTAACGGTTAAAGAAGAGAAAAAAGAGAGTAAACAAGAAGAAGATATTGACCCGCGTTGGGACAAATTAAAGAAACTATTAACGGATAAATAATATAGTAAAATGGCACATCCTAAGAGAAAAATCTCGAAAACAAGAAGAGATAAGAGAAGAACACATTATAAAGCTACTGTAGCTCAAATCGCTACATGTCCTATTACTGGAGAAGCACATTTATACCACAGAGCTTACTGGCATGAAGGTAAAATGTACTACAGAGGGCAAGTTGTTATCGATAAATCTGTAGCGGTTGCTTAATACGTTTTTGTAAATGATACTGGAACTCTCACATAGTGAGAGTTTTTTTTGTTGGTTATACTTTTCTTTTTTTAAGAAAATAACTGCAAATTAATTTCGTTTTTTTTTGTAATTTTCAAGTCTTTTAAAAATTTTTCAGATACGCTGTATTTGAAACGAAATAATAGAATATAATGAATACAATCACAGCCGCAATTACCGCTGTTGGAGCTTACGTTCCCGACTTTGTACTTTCGAACAAAGTTTTGGAAACGATGGTCGATACCAATGACGAATGGATTACTACTCGTACCGGAATTAAAGAAAGAAGGATTTTAAAAGATGCTGATAAAGGAACATCGTTTCTTGCTATAAAAGCAGCACAGGATTTAATAGCAAAAGCTAATATTGATCCGTTAGAGATTGATCTGATTATAATGGCAACAGCTACAGCAGATATGCCGGTGGCCTCTACAGGAGTTTTTGTTGCGACAGAAATTGGAGCGACCAATGCATTTGCTTATGATTTGCAGGCGGCATGTTCAAGTTTCTTATACGGAATGTCTACCGCTGCAGCTTATGTGCAGTCAGGAAGATATAAAAAAGTATTATTAATTGGTGCCGATAAAATGTCATCAATTGTAGATTATACAGACAGAGCAACTTGTATTATTTTTGGTGACGGAGCGGGAGCCGTTTTATTCGAACCAAATTATGAAGGCTTAGGCTTACAAGATGAATACTTACGAAGTGACGGTGTAGGACGCGATTTTCTTAAAATTTCTGCAGGAGGTTCTTTAACTCCAACTACAGCGGAGACCGTACAAAACAAACAACACAATATTATTCAGGACGGAAAAACCGTTTTTAAATACGCTGTAACCAATATGGCCGATGCCAGCGAATTGATTTTGCAAAGAAACAATCTTACGAATCAGGATGTGAATTGGTTAGTGCCACATCAGGCAAACAGACGTATCATCGATGCTACTGCAAACAGAATGAATCTTGAGGATTCAAAAGTATTGGTGAATATTGAAAAATATGGTAACACCACTTCAGCTACGTTACCATTAGTGTTAAGCGACTTTGAACATTTGCTTAAAAAAGGAGATAATATTATTTTTGCCGCTTTTGGTGGAGGATTCACTTGGGGATCTATTTACTTAAAATGGGCATACGATAAAAAATAAATCAAAACTAAAAACGAATCATTATGGATTTAAAAGAAATTCAAAACCTAATCAAATTTGTAGCAAATTCGGGTGTTGCAGAAGTAAAGTTGGAAATGGATGATGTGAAAATCACGATCAGAACAACTTTAGAAACGAATGTAACTGAAGCTACTTATGTACAGCAATTACCAGCTCAGGCAGCATTGCCACAAGCAGTTGTTCCTCAACAAACAGCTCCTGTAGTTGTAAATGTAAGTGCAGAAGCACCTGCTGCTGCTGTTGAAGATTCTAAATTCATTACTATTAAATCTCCAATTATTGGAACTTTTTACAGAAAACCATCTCCAGACAAACCAGTATTTACTGAAGTTGGAAGCACTATCGCAAAAGGTGATGTTCTTTGTGTAATTGAAGCAATGAAATTATTCAACGAAATCGAATCGGAAGTTTCAGGTAAAATTGTAAAAATTCTTGTTGACGATATGTCTCCTGTAGAATTTGACCAACCTTTATTCTTAGTTGATCCATCATAAATAAATTTAGATTTTAGATTTTAGATTTTAGATTGATCTGACAGAATTAATACAGACATCTAAAATTATCTAATGATCAAATTGTCTAATTATCTAATTAAAATAAGATGTTTAAAAAAATATTAATTGCAAATAGAGGAGAAATTGCACTTCGTGTAATTCGTACATGTAAAGAAATGGGGATCAAAACTGTAGCAGTTTACTCTACAGCCGATGCTGAAAGTTTACATGTTAAGTTTGCTGATGAAGCGGTTTGTATTGGGCCCCCTCCAAGTAACTTATCGTATTTGAAAATGTCAAATATAATTGCTGCTGCCGAAATTACTAACGCAGACGCAATACATCCAGGTTATGGATTTCTTTCTGAGAATGCTAAATTCTCAAAAATTTGTCAGGAGCACGGAATCAAATTTATTGGTGCAGCTCCTGAGATGATTGATAGAATGGGAGATAAAGCTTCTGCAAAAGCGACAATGAAAGCTGCAGGAGTTCCATGTGTACCAGGTTCTGACGGATTATTAGAATCTTTCGAACAAACACAAAAGTTAGCTAAAGAATTTGGTTACCCGGTAATGCTTAAAGCTACTGCCGGTGGTGGTGGAAAAGGAATGCGTGCGGTATGGAAAGAAGATGAATTATTGAAAGCATGGGAAAGTGCGCGTCAGGAAGCTGCCGCTGCATTTGGAAATGACGGAATGTACATGGAGAAACTTATCGAAGAGCCACGTCATATCGAAATTCAGGTTGTTGGAGATTCATACGGAAAAGCATGTCACCTTTCTGAAAGAGATTGTTCTGTACAACGTCGTCACCAGAAATTAACTGAAGAAACACCTTCACCATTCATGACTGACGAATTGCGTGCGGCAATGGGAGAAGCAGCTGTAAAAGCGGCAGAATTCATCAAGTACGAAGGAGCTGGAACTGTAGAGTTTTTAGTGGACAAACACAGAAACTTCTATTTCATGGAAATGAATACCCGTATTCAGGTAGAGCACCCGATCACTGAACAAGTAATTGACTACGATTTAATTCGTGAGCAAATTATGGTAGCGGCCGGAATTCCAATTTCAGGAAAAAACTACTTACCACAATTACATGCCATCGAATGCCGTATTAATGCTGAAGATCCTTATAACGATTTTCGTCCTTCACCAGGAAAAATTACTACGCTTCATATGCCAGGAGGACATGGTGTTCGTTTAGATACTCACGTATATTCTGGTTACAGCATTCCGCCAAATTACGATTCGATGATTGCAAAGTTAATCACAACTGCACAATCAAGAGAAGAAGCTATCAGTAAAATGCGAAGAGCTTTAGATGAATTTGTTATTGAAGGCATCAAAACTACAATACCATTCCATAGACAATTGATGGATGACCCAAGATATATTGCAGGAGATTATACTACTGCTTTTATGGATACATTTAAAATGAAACCTATAGAGGAATAAAATTAAAGGCTGTTGATTTTTCAACAGCCTTTTTTTATGTTACCAACTGGTAAACCCGATAGGTTTTAGAGACTTATCGGGTTTGCTTTTTGGTAGAGTAAACACTTTTGGTGTGTATTTTTTATACAGGTTTTTCCTGAGTTACACACTTTTGATAAATTTTGAATTTTGGCACAAATGGTTTAATTTCTTTAAAAATAAGGATTTAGCTAATTGTAGGTACAACGTTTTCGTTACGGCATAATAATTTCATTATCTAAAGCGTAAACAACTATTAAATAATTTAAAACGTACACATTATGAAAAATTTATTTTTATCAGCCGCAATTGTTTTAGGAGGTTTAACATCATTCGCATCAAATGCTCCAATTGCAAACACTATCGTTAAAACGGTTTCTGTTGCAGACGAATATACAGAGATCAAACTAGAAGAGCTACCTGCTCCAATTACCGAAGCTTTGAAAAAAGCATATCCAAGCGCTGTAGTTACAAAAGCGTATAAAAACGAAAAATCCGAGTACAAATTAGACGTTACAGTAGGAGAAAAGGTAGGTAACCTTTTTGCTAATGCAGACGGAACCTGGATTAAAAAATAAGGTAAAGCCGTTCTTATGTTTATACAAATTAAGAACATTAAAATAAAATTAAGAGTACTAAAATATACACACTATGAAAAATTTATTTCTATCAGCCGCAATCGTTTTGGGAGGTTTAACATCATTTGCTTCAACTTCTCCAATGTCAAATACAATCGTAAAAATAGCAGTTATCCAGGACGAGTACACTGAAATTAAAGTGGAAGAAGTTCCTGCTGCTGTAATCGATGCTCTTAAAAAAGCGTATCCGGATGCAATACTTTCAAAAGCATACAAAAATGAAAAAGCAGAGTACAAGCTTAGTGTTACGGTAGGTGACAAAGTAGGCTCTCTTTATGCAAATGCAGATGGAACCTGGATCAAAAAATAATTAATAAGAACCATTAAAAAGGATCATTATGAAAAAGTTAATCTTATCGGCAGCTATCGTGTTAGGTAGTTTGTCTATGCAGGCAGGAAATGGAACAATGACAGGTTTATTGGTAAAAACTGTAAGTGTTCAGGATGAATATAAAGAAGTTGATGCGGTTCCGGCTGCGATCAAAACCGCATTAGACAATGCTTATCCGGGAGTAAAACTGGATAAAGCTTATGTAAATGCAAAGAAGGAGTATAAAATAGAGATAACCGTTAGAGGAGAAAAATCTACAGTTTATACAGATGCTTCCGGAAATATTCTTAAAAAATAACGATTAGTAACCCATAAAAACCATTTATTATGAAAAAGTTAATTTTATCAGCAGCGATTGTTCTTGGAGGTTTATCCGTTCAGGCAGCAACTTCGACAGTGAAAACTTCAGACATTCAATCTGTAATTGTTCAGGATGAATACAAAGAGATTGGTACAGATGCAGTTCCGGCGGCAGTAAAGTCAACAATCGAAAAATCTTTCCCTAACACAAAACTTGAAAAAGCATATAAGAGTGAGAAGGATGAGTATAAATTGGAAATTTCCAGCGGAGATAAAAAATACACTGTGTTTACAGATGCTTCCGGAAATATTCTTAAAAAATAATTGCCTAATTTTATCAGCTAATACTAATTAAAAAAAGCAAGTACTTATGAAAAAATTAATTTTATCAGCTGTAATCATTTTAGGAGGTTTATTAACGAATGCAGAAGCGACTACATTAAAAAAATCAGTTTTGAATGTTGTTAAATTTCAAGACGATTTTAAGGAAATAAAACCAGAAGCACTTCCTGCTGAAGTTAAAGCGACTTTAGAAAAATCTTTTCCAGGTTCAAAGCTTGTAAAGGCTTATGTAAATCCGAAAAAGCAGTACAAATTAGAACTTAATTCCGGGGCCGATCAGGACAAACATTTTGTTTTCACAAATGACAAAGGAGTCATTGCGCCGAAATATTAAAAAAGAATAATATGAAAAAGTTAGCCTTATCAGTAGCAGTTGTTTTAGGAAGTTTATCCGTTTCTGCGAATACTGTTGTTGCTCAGGAGCAAATAAAAATTGCTGTTAATGTTCAGACAGAATATACAGAAGTTGCTGCAGATGCTGTGCCAGCTGCTGTGAAAACTGCATTGCAAACAGCGTATCCTGGAGCAAAACTCGCGAAAGCATGGGTAAACGAAAAAAAGGAATATAAACTTGAGATATCAGTTGGGGACCAAAAGGCTACTGTTTTTTCAGATGTCAATGGCAACTGGTTAAAGATATAATTAGGTGAATTTTAGATTTATGTTTTTGGTGAAAAAGAGATTGCGATAAGCAATCTCTTTTTTTTACATAATTTTGTGAAAAGACAATTTTATTAGTATTATTTTAGCAAAAAAGTCCTCAGAAACAAATGCCAAAGATATTACTGATAGAAGATGATATTTCGTTCTGCAAATTATTAGAGAAATTTCTAATCAAAAAAACATACGAAGTAGCCATTGCTTTCTCAGCTGCCGAAGCCAGAGTTGCAATCAAAAAAGAATCTTTCGATTTGATTTTAACAGATCTCCGTTTACCTGATTCTGATGGTATCGGACTTATGGCCGAAATTAAAACGGCATATCCGCAAGTTCCGGTAATTTTGATGACGGGCTACTCTGATGTTAATACTGCTGTTAAAGCCATCAAAAATGGCGCAGCCGATTACATTTCAAAACCGTTCAATCCTGATGAAGTTTTACTGGTCATCACAAATGCGTTAAAAGCGTCAGAAGAGGAGACAGATGAAGTAGTGGTGAAAGAGAAGAAAACTACAAAAAAACAAACTGCTGCCGAAAACGAATTTGTAAAAGGGATTTCTATAGCGTCTAAAAAACTTCTGGATCATATTCAATTGGTAAGCCCGACAGATATGTCGGTTTTAATTATCGGAGAGAGTGGAACCGGGAAAGAAATTATTGCCAAAAGTATTCATCAGCAAAGTTTAAGGAAAAACAATAATTTTATTGCGGTCGATTGCGGAGCTATTCCGAAAGAATTGGCAGCAAGTGAATTCTTCGGACATTTAAAAGGATCTTTCACTGGTGCTATCAGCGACAAAATGGGTTATTTTGAAGCAGCGAATGGCGGAACGATTTTTCTGGATGAAATAGGGAATCTTTCTTATGAGAATCAAATTCAACTGTTAAGAGCACTTCAGGAACGAAAAATTAAACCTGTTGGAAGTAATAAAGAAATAAACGTCGATATACGTATTATTACCGCTACGAACGAAGATTTGCGTGAGGCAGTAAAAAACGGCGATTTTAGAGAGGATTTATACCATAGAATCAACGAGTTTTCTATATTATCACCTTCTTTAAAAGAGAGAGAGGAAGATTTGATGGTTTTTGCAGATTATTTTCTGGAAAAAGCGAACCAGCAGCTGAACAAAGAGGTGATTGGATTTTCACCCGAAGTAGTTACAATTTTTCAAAATTATAATTGGCCGGGAAATTTACGTGAATTGCAAAATTGTGTCAAACGTTCGACATTGTTGTCCAAAGGTGAATTTATCGAAAGTGACGTTCTGCCAGCAGAGTTTTTTCAGATACAAAAGCCAACAAGTTCCAACGATAATTTTTCCTTATCCGAAAATGAAAAAGAAGCCATTATTCAGGCGTTATCGAGAGCACAGAATAACAAATCAGAAGCAGCCAAATTACTTAAAATTACCAGAAAAACACTTTACAACAAATTAAAGCATTACAATATAGATTAAGTCATTTCTTGCTGTAAGGCATCAAAGAGTATAGTTGTTTTCGATCTTAAATTGCGTAAAATATCCTCTGCTTCAGAAATATCAAGATTTGTACTTTCTAAAGTTTTTAAAATTTCACTTATTTCCTGTGTCTGAATTTGTTTAAACATAGGAGCCATTCGATGTGCGATTAAGTTAATTTCGGTTATGTTTTTTGACTGGAAGGCATTTTCTAAAGCGTTAAGATTTTCAGAGCTGTTTTCAATAAACGATTTCAAAATGTCTTTTAGTTCATCATTATCGTCACCTAGAAACTCTTTTAGGGTGTCCAGAGAGTATAATGTTGAGTTTATGGTTTCCTCATCTTGGTGAATGTCAATATTGGGCAATGTATCGTTTTCCAGAATCAGGTGAATCGTCTCCAGCAGTACTTTTGGGGAATAGGGTTTTTGAATTACCGTAGTAAAACCGGCTTTTGTATAAACCGAAGCATCCAGATCAGTCCTTCCGGTTAAAGCAATTACAGGCTGGTTTTTAAAAGTGGAGTAACCGCTGTTTTTGAGTTTTTCCAAGAACATAAAACCATCCATTTCGGGCATTTGTATATCAGTGATAATAAAATCGAAAGGAGTGTTTCCAATTGCTTCAAGAGCTTTTTCGGCACTGTTAAAAGAAAATACCTCGTGCTTTTCTTGTCTCAAAACACCACTCGTTAAATTCAGAAGATTAATATCATCGTCAAGAACGATAAAGGTTTGTTTTGGAGTATTCAGTATAATAGGTTCTTTTTCTTCAATTACTAAATTCTGACTGTTATCAAACAATAAAGGAAGTTGAATTTGAAAAGTACTTCCTTTCCCAAAAGTACTTTCAAGACTTAAGTTTCCGCCCAGAATCGAAATTATTTTTTGACAAATAGACAATCCTAAACCGGTTCCACCGTATTTTTTTTCGATTCCTTCATTCGCCTGAGCAAACTCCTCAAAAACTAATTTTTGATTTCCTTTTTCGATTCCAATCCCTGAATCCTGAATGGAAACGATGAAAAAGTCATTATTTTCTGTGGTGTAAGCGCTTATTTTTATGAAGCCTTCTTCGGTAAATTTATAAGCATTTCCAATAATATTGCTTAAAATTTGCTTTAGCCTGAACGGATCGCCTACAATTCGCGTATTCAGCTTGTCATCGACGTTAATAATCAGGTCGATGTTCTTTTGTTGGTAAACGGTTTGAATACTCTTGGCTACTCCATCGATTATTTCCGGCAATAAGAATGGGACCTTTTCAATGGTGATTTTTCCAGCTTCGATTTGAGAAAAATCCAACAAGTCCTGAACCAGCTGTGTGATGTATTCAGAAGAATTTTTAATGTTTTTGATGAAATAAGACTGCTTGGAATTCACTTCAGAATTACCCAGCAGTTCTGAATAGCCTACAATTGTGCTCAGAGGTGTTTTTAAATCATGACTTACCGTCGAAATGAGCTGTTCACGGCTTTTCAGTAGATTCTTTGTTTTGAAATTCGCAATCTCCAGCTTCTTTTTATAAACCTGCGATTTAGAGTAATCGCTTACAATTAGTATCGAGAAAAACAACGTCAGTATCAAACCAATAATTGCCGAAGCCGTAACAATATCATTCACTTTTTTAAGGGATTTTTCTTTTAAAGAATTGTTTTTTATCGAGTTGATGATGATTTCTCTTTCAATAATTCGAAGTACTTTTCGGAGTTGTTCTGAAATAGCGATTTCATTTTTTAATAATTTGTTCTCTTCGAAGTTTAGGGATTCTTTTTTCTTTTCAGCTTTCAGCTTCACATTGCTTAAAAGTTTTTTGGAATTGGCCAGGATCGAATCTGAGGCTTGTTTGCTTAAGGTATTGGTGCTGTCGTCAGGAATATTCTGATTGAGATAATCGACATATTTTTGAAGTACACTGCGTTGATAACTCCCCAATTGATTCGGATTCTTGTTGAAATCCTGGAGTTCTAATTTACGGAGTTTAAACTCCATTTTGGTAATTTCATCAATTGCGGTATTAACCGAAACTTCATCGTCGGCTTTGTTTTTTATGGTTTTTAACTGTTTGATGTTTTTTGTCTTTTCCGACAACAGGTATGTAACACTGTCGAGCAGCGTCTTTTGATATTGTGTCGTAACAATTTGTTTTAAGGTATCGATTCTGCATTTCAGGGAATCGGTTTCGATAAGGTAACTTTTAAAATCAGCCTCAGAATTAGTCTGGATGGTTTTTCTGGCTAAACTTTCGGTCTTATAAACGTTAGAAAACAGTTTACTTACTTTTAATATTTTAGTTTTCTCAAAAGCAATTTTACTTTCGAGTTTATTGTAAACCACATTTTCTGAATACAAAAACCAACCCACGGTAACCACTAATCCCAGTAAAGCAATATAACTGAAGAGTACTTTTATCGGCATGTAACTTTTTTTACTCTCCATGGGGTAATGTTATAGGTTTTGGGATGTTTATATTGGAAATCAGTGCAATTTATTTAAAATTTCGGTTTTTGAAATACAAAATAATGCTAATGTTTTACATAATTAAGAGGACCCGGAAAATAAAATAGCCGCAGATTTTTAAAATCTACGGCTATTTTTTAATTTAATATGTTTAGGCTTAAAGCGTCTCGTTCAGCCATTTGAAGAATTCACCTTGCCAAACCTGAGCGTTTTGCGGGTGTAAAACCCAGTGATTTTCATCAGGGAAATATACAAATCTGCTTTTAAGTCCTCTTAATTGTGCCGCCTGAAAAGCTTCCTGTCCTTGTCCGATCGGTACACGGAAATCTTTTCCTCCCTGGAAAATTAAGATGGGTCTGTTCCAGTTTTGTACCATTGTTGCAGGGTTAAAAACAGTATACGATTTTTGAGCAGCTGCATTGTCTTTCTCCCAGTACGGACCTCCAAAATCCCAGTTGTTAAAGAAAACCTCTTCAGTAGTTCCTAACATACTCACAGTATTGAAAACACCGTCGTGAGCGATAAAAGTTTTGAAACGGTTTTTGTGAATACCTGCTAAATAAAACACAGAATATCCTCCGTAGCTTGCGCCTACACATCCTAAACGAGATTTGTCTACATAGTTTTCTTTAGAAACATCGTCGATTGCTGATAGGTAGTCATCCATAACCTGTCCGCCCCAATCTTTACTAATCTGCTCGTTCCATTCAACACCATGACCCGGCATTCCGCGACGGTTTGGTGCAACCACCACATAACCTTTTGCAGCCATTAATGAGAAATTCCAACGGAAAGAATACGATTGTGTTAAAGCACTTTGTGGCCCACCTTGACAGAATAATAAAGTTGGATATTTTTTAGAAGCATCAAAATTTGGAGGTAAAATTACCCAAACCAACATTTTTTTACCGTCTGTAGTAGTTACATAACGCTTTTCTGTTTTGCTAAGCGCTAATGTTTTGTAGGTTTCTGTATTTACATTTGAGATTTGTTTCCAGGTGTTTTTCTTCAAATTAAAAGAATAAATTTCCGGAGCGTGATTCATATCATTTCTGGTAACAATAATATCATCACCGGCAAAACCTACTAAATCATTTACATCAAAATCCCCATTAGTCAATTGACGAACTTGAATAGCGATTCTGGTCAATCCCGGAAAGTTAACTGTAAAAAGCTGTTTTGTACCATCCACCGGAGCTACAAAGTATACGTTTTTACCGTCTTTACTCCAGATAAAATTATCTACAGTTCCATCCCAGTTTGCCGTTAAGTTCGTTTTGATGCCTTTAAATTCAACAATAAGATCGTTTTTGTCTGCTTCATAACCATCACGTTTCATTTGCAGCCAGGTTAAGTTTCCTGTTGGAGAAAATTGTGGTGCTGTATCGTAACCTAAATTACCTTCGGTTCTGTTTATCGTTTTCTGAGTTTCTAAATTATACTCGTAAATATCAGTGTTAGTAGAAATCGCATATTGAGTTCCTGCTTTTTTCTTGCATACATATAAGATGCTTTTTCCGTCAGGAGACCAGATGTAATCGTCGTCACCGCCAAAAGGTTTTTGCGGAGAATCAAAATTTTCACCTTTCAGGATATCAATTCCGGCAGCACCTTCTTTGTTTTCTTTGTAAAAAACATGATTGAATTTACCTTCATTCCAGGTATCCCAATGACGATAATCCAATCCGTCATAAATCTGGGCATCTGATTTATCCAGTTTTGGATAAAAATCTTTACCTAGAACTTTTTCCAGTTTCACCTCTTCGTTGTACACTAAAAATTTTCCATCAGGCGAAACGTTTTTATCTGCCAAAACTTCTTTAGTGTCTTTAATTTCGGTTGCAGTTCCGCCACCTACAGGAATGATGTAAAATTTAGAAGACGATTTGTTTTCTTCAACCGAAGGGGTAGAAACTTTAAAAACAACATTTTTTGAATCTTTTGAAAGTCCGAGTGCACTCACTCTTCCTAATTTCCATAACAACTCTGGGGACATTACATTCTGTCCGATAGCGTTTAAACTCATCATTATTAAGGTTGTAAATAATACTTTTTTCATAATAAAATTCTAATTTTTCGTGGGACTAAAAATACAACAATTAAATTCCAAATTAGCTAAATTCCAAATTCCAAAAATTGTTAAAGTTTATGGGCTAACTTTTTTCAGCCACGAATTCCCGAATTTTTATTCTTAAGGATCAGCAAAAATAATTTGTGAATTCGTGGCTGAAAAAAAATAGTACGCGTTTTGGAATTTTAAAAAATGAAAGTTCTGGCTTAAATTTATTTCCTAAATTGTGATTTGGATTTTAACTAATTGGAATTTATTATTTTATGATGGAACTAAGCTACTGGGAACTCAAGAACTGGTTTACAAATGTTGATTATACTATTGTTGGCAGCGGAATCGTAGGACTGCACGCGGCACTGCGCTTACGCGAAAGATTTCCAACCGCAAAAATTCTGATTTTAGAAAAAGGAATGCTGCCGCAAGGAGCCAGTACTAAAAATGCCGGATTTGCATGTTTTGGAAGCCTTTCTGAAATTATGGAAGATCTTAAAACACATTCAGAAGAGGAAGTAATCCGGCTTGTAGAAAAAAGATGGAAAGGATTGCAGCTGCTGAGAAAACGATTAGGCGATACCGCAATAGATTTCAAACCGTATGGCGGTTATGAATTGTTTTTAAGAGAAGATGATTTAAATTTTGAGGAGTGTATTGCAAGGCTGCCTTTTGTCAATGAAATTTTAAGACCACTTTTCAAAGCGGATGTTTTTGCTAAAGAATCCGATCGGTTTGGTTTTGGAAACAGTCACGATTATTTAATTTTTAATCCTTTTGAGGCACAAATTGATACCGGAAATATGATGCAGGAATTGCTGAGGCAGGCTGTTGCTGAGAATATTTTGATTCTGAATCAGCAAACTCTTACTGCTTATTCTGATTTAGGGAGTGAGGTTGAACTGATGTTAAACCATTTTAGTTTTAAATCCAAAAAAGTACTTTTTGCGACCAATGGTTTTGCAGCTCAGCTGACGAAGGGAGCGGTAAAGCCTGCCAGAGCACAGGTCTTGATTACAGAGCCCATTGCAAATTTAGCCATCAAAGGAACTTTTCATCTGGATCGGGGGTATTATTATTTTAGAAATATAAACGATAGAATTTTACTTGGCGGAGGCAGAAATCTTGATTTTGAAACCGAAACAACAACTGAATTTGGGGAGACGAAAATTGTGCAAAATAAATTGGAGGATTTACTTAAAAATGTAATTTTACCGAATCAGGATTTCCGAATCGCCCATCGTTGGAGCGGTATCATGGGAATAGGAAACAGTAAAAATCCTGTTGTTACTCAATTGTCTGAAAACGTGTTTTGTGGAGTGCGTTTAGGTGGAATGGGAGTAGCAATTGGGAGTTTAATAGGAACAGAATTAGCAGATTTAATATAATGGCAGCACCCAAAAAACCGGCACCAAAAAAAACAACCGCCAGTAAACCAAAACCAGCACCAAAGAAAGGCAATCGCTCTTTTGGCGAAAAAGTAAAGTGGTTTTTCATCAAATTATTTTTATGGTTCTTCGGAATCTCGATTGCGTCTGTCGTGTTTTTTAAATATGTGCCTGTACCTTTTACACCTTTAATGATCATCCGGGCGATCGAAAACAAAATGGCCGGTAAAGAAGTCTATTTTGATCATGACTGGGAGCCGATCGATAAAATCTCAATGAATTTGCAAAAAGCGGTTATTGCCAGTGAAGATGGAACTTTTTTAAAACATAATGGTTTCGATTTTAAAGCACTTCAAAAAGCCTATAAAAGCAACGAACGCGGACGTCGTATTCGTGGAGGAAGTACCATCTCGCAGCAAACAGCTAAAAACGTCTTTTTATGGCAGGGGAAAAGTTATTTCCGTAAAGGTTTAGAAGCTTATTTCACTGTTTTAATAGAACTCATTTGGGGCAAAGAACGTATTATGGAGGTTTACCTGAACAGCATCGAAATGGGAGATGGAGTGTACGGAGCTTATGCCGCTACCGAACATTGGTACCGACGTGATGCTTCAAGTTTAACACCTATGCAGGCAGCCGGAATTGCAGCCATTTTGCCAAACCCAAGAAAATTTAAAGCAACAGGATCTTCCAGTTATATCAATCGAAGAAAAGAACGAATTGTTCGTGAAATGCGCTCGGTTGGGAAAATAAATTACAATGCAGAATAAAAAAAGCTTTCTCGGATTTCTGTTATTGACGACGGTCTTCAGTTTTGGACAGGCGAAAACGACAGAAATAGGTTTAATTACAGATAACGATTTATATACTTCGTCTAAAAACGATATGTATTATACCAATGGTCTGGAGCTTTTTTATCGTTTTTTGTCGAAGAACAATAACGAAAAAATCAGCAAGAAAATCACCGAATTTCGTATTGGGCAGTACATATATAATCCGAGATTTATAAACAAAGAGGCTGTTACGATTAACGACCGACCTTTCACAGGTTATCTTTTTGCCGAAGCAGGACGAAGTTTTTTCTATAAAAGCGAATCCGTTTTAAAGACTGATTTTCAGTTGGGCTTTATGGGACCAAATGCCCTTGGAAGAGAAACTCAGGAAAGTTTCCATCATCTTATTGGGTACAAAACGGTGTATGGTTGGGAAAACCAGCTGCACAACGCATTCGCTATTCAGGCACATGTAATGTATTCGAAGAAATTATTTCCCTCAAAGCACAATGATTTTGTCGATCTTCACTTTCAGTCGGAAGCCAATGTAGGGACAATCTTCACAGGTGTTTCAACAGGTTTACTGACTAGAATTGGTTTCAAAAAACTACTCCCGGTTTATGATTCCAATTTACATGATGCCTCGGTAAGCAATACTCGGCAATACAATATCTGTGAGTTTTATTTTTACGCAATGCCAAGTGTCAATTACCAGTTTTACGACGCTACCATCGAAGGCAGTATGTTTAGCAACACCAGTCCGTTAACGTTTGACTTGGAACCCCTTCGTTTCAATGCCGAGGCCGGATTAAAATACCGACACAATAACTTCAACATGTCGTATTCATTTATGTATCGCGGCAGAGAATTAAACGATCCGAATACCAATACCAATGCGGGTTACTTTTACGGGTCGATTCGATTTGGGTATTTGTTGAAGTAAGCTCTTGTAATTTTGGTTTTCGGTGGTGTAAATATGCCTTCAAGATTTCGTGAATCTTTGTGTGTACATTTTGTGGATCTCTGTGTAATGTCTCGACTAGAATGATGATTTTTATTCTGACAGCTATAAGAAATACGCGATAAAATTGGGGTTAACTATAATCGGGTATAATTTCCGGGCAAATGTCCTTTTGACTCAATTGTGTTGTCACTTTTTTTGAAAAAGTTAAATCGGATTAATGACCCTTCAAGTGCCTGACCAAAGTCTACAATATACAGATTATCAGTTTTAGCTATTTGCTGTGGAATGATTCGGTTGGAGGAAGTCCTAATTTGATTTTTACTGAAAGAATAGGTGTTTCCGTCAGAATTGTATTTGATATCATTTTTGGTAAAAGTAAGGATCGCTCCGGTGGTATTATCTTTCCAGCTTCCTTGTATCCAGGAAGGAGAATAGAAAACACCTTGGGTATCTTCGTCGCTTGACGAACAAGAGGTAACTAAAACTAAGCTAAGGAGTAAAATTAAATTCTTCATTTTTTTGGCGTTTAAAAGTTGTATTCGATAAGTTTAACAAAAACAATTCCGAACTCTCTTCTTTTGATATATTTAACTTTTATTTATAGGTCTGGTCTCTGTATTTCATGAAAGTACCAGACTGCAATCTTTTTGATAAAGAATGTGATATGAGGCAAGGGAGATTTTTTTGTTAGCATATTTCTCCTCTCCGCATTTTTATAAGGCTAAGGCTTAACTTTTTGGTAATGTCGCAAAACTTCTAATTTTTTATTTTTAACTCAAAATTAAAGTTATGGAAATCAATTGGGTAGTGATTGGAATTGTAGCGGCCGTTGTAATCGTTGTGATCGTATTTACAATCAAAAAAAATCAGAAAGAGAAAAAGAAACTGACGGATTTATTAAATAATGATTTTAAGAAAGCCGAGAAAGAAAGAGTAGACGCTGAAGATTCTGCGAATGAACGCTAAGAAAATTTCTTTCAAAATAAAAAAACCGTATTCCAATAAAGTAATACGGTTTTTTTGTGGAGAATATCGGATTCGAACCGATCACCTTCCCGATGCATCGGGACGCTCTAGCCTTTTGTTTTGATTAGGGTTTCGATATATTTTCGGCTTTTCATCTTCTTGATTTGTGATTCTCTTTTGCAGGCTTCACTTCTGGTTGGAAAAGTTTCATAATATTTTAGTTCCCAATCTTTGGCAACTTTTGTGTAATTGCTTCTACTGTTTAAATGATCCTGAAGTCGTTTTTCAACATCCTGACAGGAACCGATATAATATTTGTCAAGCGCTTTTGAGTATATGATGTAAGAGTAGAACATAATGGCTATAAACAAAAATACCCAAACGTACGTTTGGGTATTTTTTATAAAAACTTAGTGGAGAATATCGGATTCGAACCGATCACCTCTACGCTGCCAGCGTAGCGCTCTAGCCAAATGAGCTAATCCCCCGTGTGTTTTGTTTGTTGGACAACATTAGATTTGAACTATCACCTTCCCGATTTTTCATCGGGATACTCTAGCCAAATGAGCTAATCCCCCAAAGCGATAGCAAATAAAGTCAATTAATTTTCAAAAAGCAAATTTCAAATCACTTCCGATGAAAATATTTTTCAAAACCGTAACTTTACGATCAAATTTATTTTTATGAGTGCAGAAAAACTTGAAGGTTCTTTACAGACTACTTACCATAATGCTGTTGCAACAGTTGAATTTGGGCATCCGGCCAGCAATTCTTTTCCGAGACAATTATTAGATCGTTTAACTTCCGAAATTAATACTCTAAGTCAGAATAAAGCCGTTTCGGTTATTGTTTTACAAAGCTTAGGGGCGAAAGTTTTTTGTTCAGGTGCTTCTTTTGACGAGTTGTTAGCTGTGAAAAATGAACAACAGGGAGCACACTTTTTCTCCGGTTTTGCTCATTTGCTGAACGCGATGCGAAATTGCTCTAAAATTATTGTGGCTCGTGTTCAGGGAAAAGCAGTTGGTGGCGGTGTCGGAATTATTTCGGCTTGTGATTATGTTTTTGCAACTCCTGAAAGTGCTGTGAAATTGTCGGAACTGGCCATCGGAATTGGTCCGTTTGTGATTGAACCCGCGGTCTCACGTAAGATTGGAAAAGCTGCAATGGCCGAAATGACCTTGGCGGCACATGCATGGAAATCGGCAGCATGGGCATTAGAAAATAAACTGTTCACCGAAATCCATAATGCTGAAAGTTTAGATGTGGCTGTAGCGGATTTTGCTCAACAATTAAGTTTGTATAATCCTGAAGCTTTGTACGAAATGAAGAAAATTATTTGGGAAGGAACCGAACATTGGGAATCTTTACTTGTCGAGCGTGCCTCTATAACTGGAAAATTAGTTTTGTCGGACTTTAGCAGAAATGCTTTAGAGCAGTTTAAGAAATAGCGGGAATCCCAAAATTTTTATCTGATTCCTTTCAGAGATTTTGAATTATGATATTTGTCATTGGATGAAGCGTCAGACAGGCATAAATTTGAAATGTTTTTGAAGTGAAACACAAAAAATAAATCAAGATGAGAATTATTTCGTTGTTGCAGCAAGTTGATGTTGCAGAGAAAATTAAGGCTGCTCCGGACAGCAGTTATCAGATGGGAGTTGTGATCGGATCCTTTATTCCTTTCGTTGTTTTAGTCGGAATTGCATATTGGATGTATAACAGAGCCAAAAAAAGAGACGAGAACGGTTATTAATTTGTAAATTTGCAACCTAAAATTCAAATCGATGAGTAATATCAGAATTACAAAACAATTTAGTTTCGAAACCGGACATGCTTTATACGGTTACGACGGGAAATGCAAGAACGTTCACGGACACAGTTATAAATTATCGGTAACGGTTATTGGTTCGCCAATTACAGACCGATCGAATGTGAAATTCGGGATGGTAATTGATTTTTCGGATCTAAAGAAAATTGTAAAGGAAGAAATCGTCGATCAGTTTGATCATGCGACGGTTTTTAATCAAACAACACCACATATCGAATTGGCAAATGAATTGAAGAATCGCGGTCACCATGTAATTCTGGTAGATTATCAGCCCACAAGTGAAAACATGGTAGTTGATTTTGCAGATAGAATTATAGCACGTTTACCTAAGGAGATTTCCCTTTTCTCCCTTAAACTACAGGAAACCGAATCTTCGTTTGCCGAATGGTACGCTTCAGATAATTAATTTAGTCAAAAGTCGAAAGTCAAGCGATCTCACAATTTAAAACATCTAAGAAGTCCAACAATCTAATAATCTAAATGAAAAAAGTATATTTTGCTTCAGATCAGCATTTCGGAGCACCAACGCCAGAGTTGAGTTTGCCACGCGAAAAGAAATTTGTGGCCTGGCTGGATGAGGTGAAAGAAGATGCAGAAGCTATTTTTTTACTGGGGGATTTGTTTGATTTTTGGTTCGAATATAAAACGGTTGTACCAAAAGGATTTGTTCGTATTTTAGGTAAGCTGGCTGAAATTCGTGATAGTGGTATTCCTGTTTATTTTTTCGTGGGAAATCATGATTTATGGATGGATGATTATTTTGAAACCGAATTAAATATTCCGGTTTATCATGATAATAAGGAGTTTACTTTTAACGGAAAGACCTTTTTAATTGGTCACGGTGACGGGAAAGGACCGGGGGACAAAGGCTATAAACGTATGAAAAAGGTCTTTACTAACCCGTTTTCAAAATGGCTCTTTCGTTGGCTTCATCCCGACGTAGGGGTAAGTCTGGCACAGTATTTATCTGTTAAAAACAAATTGATTTCAGGGGATGAAGATGTAAAATTCCTGGGAGAAGAAAACGAATGGCTGGTTTTATATGCCAAACGTAAACTGGAGACCAAACACTACAATTATTTTATTTTTGGTCATCGCCATTTACCAATGATTCTTCCGGTTGGAGAAGATTCCAATTATGTGAATTTAGGCGACTGGATTGGCTATTTTACTTACGGAGTATTTGACGGAGAAAACTTCGAACTTAAAAAATTCGAGAAATAATCACTTTGTTTTGTTATAAACGAATGATCTTGAGCGTTTTTTTAGTTTAAGCCAACTCCATAAACATATTCATCCAGTTCGATTCTGAATAAAGAACCTTCAACTAAGTCTTTGATTGATTTTAATTCTTTGATAGAAACCGCCAAATCTATTGCAGCGCAAGGAGTTTTGAGTAGGAATTTATGACAGGAGTTTTTTAGTTCGCAAGCTTCACAACAAGCATTTTCAATCATACTGTCTTCAATTAAATCACAAAAATAATTCAGTTCCTGAACCGTGAAATAAAATCCGGTTTCTTTAAAAACCAATTGTACTTTGTCGGTGATGGTTTCGTTTTCCTTTTTCCAGTAAAAGGCAATTCCAAAATTATTATGATATAATTGTTCTATTTCTCTCATTACAGATTCTTTTATTTCAACAAATATAGATATTATTTATATTTGTTCTAAATAAAAAAGTCTTAAAAAAATGTTTTTTTTAAACGTATAAGTTATACAAGCTAATTTGGTTTTCTTTCTAAGTCAAAAAACATATAATGTTTATGAGGTTTAAACCTCTTTTACTGAAATTTTGGAATTTGAAAAATTAGAATTTGAATGTTTTACTCCATATTATGATGATCGTCCATGTCTTTTTGAAGATCCAGATTCCTAAAAGTAGGAGAGATCAGTCCAAAGCCTAAAACAGTTAGAAGTGTGACACTACCTCCAAAAATTACTGAAGTAACAGTTCCCATTAATTTGGCGGTTGCTCCACTCTCAAAGGCTCCCAGCTCGTTAGAAGATCCAACAAAAATAGAGTTTACTGCACCCACGCGTCCACGCATATGATCCGGAGTTTTAAGCTGTAAAATCGTTTGACGGATTACGACCGAAATTCCATCGGCAAGTCCGCTTAAAAATAAAGCAAAAACAGAAAGCCAGAAATAGGTAGAAAAGCCAAATAAGATGATCGATAATCCGAAAACGAATATGGCAATCAAAAGTTTTTTTCCTGCGTTTTTATAGAGAGGTACGTAAGCCGAAACCAGCATTGTTATAAAAGAACCCACCGCCGGGGCGGCTCTTAAGATACCAAATCCTTCTGAGCCGACTTTTAGAATATCCTGAGCAAAAATAGGCAATAAAGCTACGGCACCTCCAAAAAGTACTGCAATCATATCCAGTGATAAAGCTCCTAATACAATTTGGTTTCTGAATACAAACGTTAAACCTTCGGTAAGACTGTCTTTTATTGATTCTCCAATCTTTGGGTTTATAATAGGTTTTTTGCTGATTTGTGATAAGGCAATTAAGGAAAGCACAGAGAATCCGAAAACAAGACACATCGACCAGTGAACCCCAATCCAATTGATTGAAAAACCGGCAACGGCAGGGCCTAATACGGCACCAATTTGCCAAACTGTACTACTCCAGGTTGCGGCATTGGGATATGCTTTTTTAGGAATTATCAAGGATAAAAGAGAAAAAATAGTCGGTCCAAGGAAAGCTCTGACTAATCCGCCCAAAAAGACTAAGATATAAATGGAGTATAAAATTACATTTGAAGATAGACCCCCAACAACTCTTGGCCAGGTTACCAGAAATAATCCGAAACTGATTACCGAAAAGCCCAGAATACATTTTACCAATAATCCTTTCTTTTCTCTTTGATCGACAATGTGTCCGGCAAATAATGCCATTGAAACGGCCGGTATGACTTCCATTAAACCAATAATTCCAAGAGATAGCGGATTTTTAGTGATGCTGTAAACTTCCCACTCGATTACGATAAATTGCATTGCCCAGGCAAAAACCATTGCAAAACGCAATATTAAAAATACGTTGAACTCTCTGTAACGTAATGCCTGATACGGATCAGGTTTAGTTGAATTATTTTTTTCCATTTGTTCTGATGTCTTTAAGCATAAGTTGGTTCGAAACGGTTCCGTTCCATTCGTTTTCAGCCAGAGAATAAGCCAGCTGAAATGGGTTTTGATTTTTTGCGAGGTCTAATTTTTTTCCAAGACCAAATCCTATTGCGGCAATTCCATCTGAATTATTTTGCTTTACAAAAAGCCTCAAATGTTCCTCTTCAGCACCTAAAGTTTTGGCATAGCCCGTATCTTTTATATCCGAAGTCATAAAAACGGGTGTCATGTTCTGTGGGCCAAAAGGTTCGAATTGTTTTAGGATACGGATTAGTTTTGGAGTGATGTCGCTGAAATTTATTTCAGCGTCAATTTCTATTTCCGGCGTTCGCATTTCCGGAAGTATGGTTGCAGAAACTTGTGTTTCGAAAGCTTCTTTAAAGGTTTTATAATTTTCGGCTTTCAGGGTCATTCCTGCGGCGTACATGTGCCCTCCAAATTGTTCCAGATGTTCAGAGCAGGCATCAAGTGCGTTATAAACGTCAAATCCTTTTACGGATCTTGCTGACGCAGCATATTTGTCTCCGCTTTTGGTAAAAACCAAAGTAGGGCGATAGTAAGTTTCGATTAATCTGGAAGCCACAATTCCGATGACACCTTTGTGCCAGTCTTCCTGAAAAACAACCGTTGAAAATCGATCTTGTTCGTTGTTTGCTGCAATTTGCTGAAAAGCTTCTTTCGTAATTTTTTTGTCCAGATCTTTTCGGTCTGCATTGTATTGCTCAATTTCTGAAGCAAATTGCTGTGCTTGTTCAAAATTAAACTCTGTGAGTAGTTCCACAGCATGATTGCCATGTTTGATTCTTCCCGCTGCATTTATTCGTGGAGAGATGATAAAAACAACATCGGTTATGTCTAATGTTTTCTTTTTTACCTGATGTACCAAAGCCTTGATTCCGGGTCTTGGGTCAGAATTGATAACCTGTAAGCCATAAAAAGCCAGGATTCTGTTTTCACCCGTTATAGGTACGATATCTGCAGCAATTGCCGTGGCAACTAAATCAAGATAGGGAACGAGATCGTGTATGGTTTCGTTTCTGTTTGTTCCTAAAGCCTGAATGAGTTTAAAACCAACACCACAGCCACACAGCTCATCATAAGGATAAGAGCAGTCGTCTCTTTTTGGGTCTAAAATGGCGACAGCGTCCGGAAGAGAATCCCCGGGTCTGTGGTGATCGCAGATGATAAAATCAATGTTCCTTTCTTTTGCATAAGCGATATGATCAATCGATTTTATGCCACAGTCAAGAGCAATAATTAATGAAAATCCGTTATCATCGGCAAAGTCAATTCCCTTAAAAGAAATTCCGTAACCCTCATCGTAACGATCCGGTATGTAAGTTGCAATATTGGGATAATGTGATTTCAAATAGGAAGAAACCAAAGAAACGGCCGTTGTTCCGTCGACATCATAATCACCAAAAACCAAAATGTTTTCCTGATTTTTAATCGCCAGTTCTATTCTTGAAACCGCTTTATCCATGTCTTTCATCAAAAATGGATCGTGAAGCTGTTCTAATTGAGGGCGAAAGAAATCCTTTGCCTGATCAAAAGTCTCTATGCCACGCTGAATCAAAAGTGTTGCGACAAAATCTTCTACATTTAAAGCTTGTGCTAAATGCTTGATTTTTTCTTCAGAAGGTTTTGGTTTTATGGTCCAACGCATGGTTGATTTTAGATTTTAAATTGTTGATTTTAGATTGCTGATTTCTGAAATCAAAAATCGTTAATCAAAAATCTTAGATAATTATTTTTGTTCTAAAGCATTTCCTTCAAACTGAATTCCGTCCCAGCCTAAATTGATGAAGTTTCTAATGTTTTGATGATTAGTCCCGTTGGGATCGCCCAAAACTTCCTCAAAATAGAAAGCTCCAAAACAGGCCAAAGTTTCGTCTTTAGTTAAGTTTTGCAGTTTTGCGAAAGAGAATAATTTGCAGGAACCGGAATTTTCTCCGGCAGCATTATGTTGTGTTCCGTTTTGGAAAGCAGTTGGAGTGAAGTTGTAGTTTTCTTCAATTACTGTAATAGTTTCCGGGAATGTTATTTCGTTTGGAGTTTGTTTTACTTTTTCTAAAAAGGCTTGTATGTTCATGATGTTTATGCTTTGCTACTATTATGTATAATTTTGTTGTCCGTTCGAGCGAAGTCGAGTTTTGCTGTCAGTTCGATCGAAGTCGAGAACCGTTTGTGACATCTCGACTTCGCTCGATGTGACAAACCGGGGCTTAAAAACCAATGGAGTTTTTATTCTTCTTCATCATCCTTAGAAAATTTACTTTTCTTAGGCTCTTTTGTTATTGTTTTTCCGGCAACCACCACGACAATTTCGCCGCGTGGTGCTGTTTTTTCAAAATGTGCTAAAACTTCCTTAGCCGTTCCGCGTACATTTTCTTCATGTAGTTTCGATAATTCTCTGGAGACGCAAACTTGTCTGTCTTCTCCGAAATATTGAATGAATTCGGCTAAAGTTTTGACCAGTTTATGTGGCGAAACATATAAAATCATGGTTCGGGTCTCCTCGGCTAAAGTCAGAAAACGAGTTTGACGTCCTTTTTTGTCCGGTAAAAAACCTTCGAAGACAAATTTGTCATTGGGTAATCCGCTATTGACTAAGGCCGGAACAAAAGCTGTAGCTCCGGGAAGGCACTCCACTTCAATTTTATTCTCGACACAGGCACGCGTGAGTAAAAAACCGGGATCTGAAATAGCAGGAGTTCCTGCGTCTGAAATCAGGGCGATATTTTCACCCGCCTTCAGACGTGCAATTAAATTTTCGGTTGTTTTATGCTCGTTGTGCATGTGATGACTGTGCATGTGTGTACCAATCTCAAAATGCTTCAACAGTTTGCCACTGGTTCGGGTGTCTTCAGCCAAAATCAAATCGACTTCTTTCAGAGTCCGAATGGCACGAAAAGTCATGTCTTCAAGATTGCCAATTGGCGTGGGAACGATATATAGTTTAGACATAATTTTTCTGAATTCTAAATGGATTTATTGGACACGAATTTCACTAATTGACACAAATTTTAAGTGTCTTTAGGAATTTTACAAACAAAAGGTTCGTGCTAATTCGTGTAATTTGTGTTTTAGTTTTTATGAAAATTTCTTTTCTACAATTCCTAAGAAACGTTCTGCATAATCATCTTTTCCATCCCAGTTGTTGTAATCCGGTTTTACCATATCCTCAATAAATTCTTTTGCTTCACCGTAAGTGTCAAAAGTCAGTAACTGATTTAAAACGCGGCTGTAATCTTCTGAACTGTTTCCAAAAAGATTTTTAGTGAAGGCAATTCGGTCGTTTAGATCAATGTGAAAACCTTTTGCCAGTTTTTCATTTAGAGTGGCAGCTTTCGGTTCAGCTGGAGTTTCTAATACAGTTGTTTCAACTGTTTTTTGCTCTTTGAATTCATTGATTGACGGTGTTGGTGTTGGAGTAGGAGAAACCGCTTCGAAACTGTCTACTTTTACAAAATGCGCATCGGCATAGTTTACACCTAATATCTCTTCAAAAGAAATGTGAACAGGCTCTGGTTTTGATGGATTTTCTGCTTTTGGCTCCTCTTTTTTCGGTTTCTTTTCTTCTTGTACTTCTTCTGATTTGTCCAGTTCGAAAGCAGGAATAAAAGCAGGAATCGGTTTAGAATCACTAATAGTTGTAAACGAAAGTTCTGCTATAGTTTCCGGTTCTTTTGCCGTTTCTGAAATTGGTTCTTCCATTTTTTCAACAATTGGTTCGGCTGCGATTTCGGCTATCGGTTCGGCAATGGTTTCTACAATTGGTTCGACTGCTGTTTCTTCAGGAATTTCTGTTGCTACCTCTTCGAAAATCTCAGGTTCCGGATTTATATCTTCCGAAGGTTCACCAATTGCTTCTTCAGGAGTTTCAGGATCCGGATCTGATTCTTCTGCAGACTCAGCAGTAATTTCTTCAGCAATTACTGGCTCTAAAGTTTCTTCAGCTGCTATTTCTTCTGTAATTATTGGAGTTTCAGTCTGAACTTCTGTTGGAATTATTTCTTCTTTTTCAAAGACAGCTTCAATTTCAGAATGGATTTCGCTGTGGCCAATGGTTGGTTTCAGAGTGTCGAAATTTTCATCTACAAATTTTAAAACCGCTAGTTTTTCATATAATTTCTGCGTTTCAAGATACAATTGATTGATATCGGATTTGTTTTTAAGCTTTAAAATTCGATGAGCAATGCTGATTAAATCGGCTTCCAATTTTTTTTTCATAACTGTTGAAATTATAGTGAATAGGGTATTTTAGTATATTTTGTGTTTGAATGTCTTCATTCGTCGCCGAAATCTGAAAGATATTTTTTTATTTCTGTTAATACGCGTTTGCGAATCTTCGATTTGATAAAAATTTTCTACTTTTGAAAAAGTGAAAAATTGCGATTTTTTACGTCGATTTATTACCAGTACAAAGTAATAAAAACTATTCATTTTTAAAGGTAGAAAAATACAAAATGTTTCTCGAAAATACAGTAAATCACAAAGAACAATTTGGTTGGATTGAAGTTATTTGTGGATCAATGTTTTCGGGTAAAACCGAGGAATTAATCCGCAGATTAAAGCGCGCCCAATTTGCCAAACAAAGAGTCGAAATTTTTAAACCCGCTATTGATACCCGCTATCATGACGAAATGGTGGTGTCTCACGATGCCAATGAAATTCGTTCTACTCCGGTTCCGGCGGCTGCCAATATCTCTATTTTAGCGCAAGGTTGCGATGTGATCGGTATTGATGAAGCACAATTTTTTGATGATGAGATAGTGACGGTATGTAACGATCTCGCCAATCAGGGAATTCGTGTGATAGTTGCAGGACTTGATATGGATTTTAAAGGAAATCCTTTTGGACCGATGCCGGGACTTATGGCAACCGCCGAATATGTTACTAAAGTTCATGCGGTTTGCACCCGAACAGGAAATCTTGCCAATTACAGTTTTCGTAAAACCGATAATGATAAGTTAGTGATGCTTGGCGAAACGGAAGAGTACGAGCCACTGAGCCGTGCAGCCTATTTTAATGCCATGAAAAAGATTCAGGATAAATAAATTTTTCTTTTCTTAACCAAACAAACGAACAGATGCAGCAACCAACTAAAAAAAAGAATTCAACCATTTTAATAGTGTGTGCAATTGCGGCATTATTGCTGGCTTTGATTGCATATTGTTCTTTTAAAGAGCCTGTAACAGATAAGGGAATGATTGAGTTGGTTGCAAAATACAACGAAAATTGCCCTTTAACCATTCAGGAAGGAATTCGTCTGGATAATGTTACGCTGCCTAAAGATAAAGTGGTTCAGTACAATCTGACTTTGTTAAATGTTGAAAAAGAAACTGCCGAAATTGAAGTGATTAAGCGAAATATAGAAGAAAGTCTCCTAAGTACGGTTAAAGCAAATCCGGGGCTTAAAGCTTTTAGGGATAATGATTTTATCCTGATCTATAATTACGATGACAAAAAAGAAAATTATCTGTTTCAGGTTACGATAACGCCTAGTCAGTATAAATAATTTAAACGTTTTAAAAAATAAACCCGACAGGTTTCAAAAACCTGTCGGGTTTATTTTTTTTGAAAAAGACTGTCTAGCTGAGCGAAGTCGAAGCTTTGCGCATAGGGCTTCGACTTCGCTCAGCTAGACAGAACGATAAACTTGATAAAAACAGTTATAAAACAAAAACCTGTCGGGTTTGTTGTTTTTGAGGTATAAAAAAACCTAACGAGATTTAAAAATCAGTTAGGTTTGTTATTTTTTTGTTTAAATTTTCTTCCTCATTCTTGCTACCGGAATGTCTAATTGTTCGCGGTATTTTGCAATAGTTCTTCGGGCAATTGGGTATCCTTTTTCTTTCAGGATTTCGGCCAGTTGATCGTCCGGTAAAGGTTTCTTTTTATCTTCCTCTTCAATGGTATTTTGAAGAATTTTTTTAATTTCTAAAGTAGAGACATCTTCTCCCTGATCATTTTTCATGGCTTCAGAGAAAAACTCTTTGATCAGTTTTGTACCGTATGGCGTTTCCACATACTTACTGTTGGCTACACGTGAGATCGTCGAAATATCAAGACCAACCATATCCGCAATGTCTTTTAGTATCATTGGTTTTAGTTTGGTTTCATCACCGTCCAAAAAGTACTCTTCCTGATAATGCATGATAGCGTTCATGGTAACAAAAAGAGTTTCCTGACGCTGTCTGATAGCATCGATAAACCATTTGGCTGAATCCAGTTTCTGTTTGATAAACTGAACAGCGTCTTTTTGTGCCGATGATTTATCACGGGAATCTTTATATGTCTGCATCATTTCCTGATAATCTTTAGAAACGTGCAGGGAAGGAGCATTTCGTCCGTTTAAGGTAAGTTCCAGTTCTCCGTCAACAATTCTAATGGCAAAATCGGGAACAACGTTCTCTGTTACTTTATTGTTTCCGGTGTAAGAACCTCCGGGCTTTGGATTCAGTCTTTCGATTTCGTGAATGGCTTTTTTAAGCTGTTCGTTCGAAACACCGTATTTCTGTAAAAGCTTGTCGTAATGTTTCTTGGTAAAAGCATCAAACTGATTCTCGATAATATCAATCGCTAAATCAATATATTCGGTTGGAGTTTTGTGTTTTAACTGCAGTAACAGGCATTCTTGTAAATCACGTGCTCCGACTCCCGAAGGTTCGAGCTCATGAATGACATGAAGCATTTTGTCGACCATTTTCTCATCGGTGTAAATTCCCTGAGTAAAAGCCATATCGTCTACAATATCCGGAACAGTTCTGCGGATGTAACCCATATCATCAATACTTCCAACAAGGAATTCAGCGATTTCGCGTTCTTCATCATTTAAAATAAAAGTATTCAACTGATTGATTAAATCCTGATGGAAACTAATCGGCGAAGCAAAAGGAGTTTCGCGCTCCTCGTCTTCGCTATAATTGTTAACCTGAGTTTTGTAATCAGGTGTATCGTCGTCGCTTAGGTATTCGTCAATGTTAATGTCGTCTGCTTCGATTCTGTCTGATTCAGCATCATCGTAATCGTCGTAGTCTTCATTGGCAAATTCATCGGCTTCGTATTCGTCTTCTTTACCGGCTTCGAGGGCCGGATTTTCGTTCATTTCTTCCAGTAAACGTTGCTCAAAAGCTTGCGTAGGCAATTGAATTAACTTCATCAGCTGAATTTGCTGTGGAGATAATTTTTGGGATAATTTTAGATTTAAAAATTGCTTTAGCATTTGATTTTGTTAAAAGTTTCAAGTTTCAGGTTTCAGGTTGTAGAACGTGCCACAATTTGAAACTTGAAACTTGAAACAAATATTATTATTTTAGTTCAAACTCCAATAACTTGAAACCTGAAACTAATTTTATTATATTTAAAAAACTTAGAACCTCAGTATCTCAGTACCTTAGAGCCTTTTTTTAAAACTCTGCATTCCCGGGAGTTCTCGGGAAAGGAATTACATCACGGATGTTTGTCATTCCGGTTACAAACAATACCAAACGTTCAAATCCAAGTCCGAAACCTGCGTGAGTTGCCGATCCGAATCTTCTGGTGTCTAAATACCATGATAATTCTTCTTCGTCAATTTCTAAGGCTTTCATTTTTTCAACCAAAACTTCGTAACGCTCTTCTCTTTCTGAACCACCAACGATTTCTCCAATTCCAGGGAAAAGGATATCCATGGCACGAACCGTTTCTTTTCCAGGTTCAGTGTTGTCGTTCAGACGCATGTAAAACGCTTTAATGTTTGCTGGGTAATCAAATAAAATTACCGGACATTTAAAGTGTTTCTCTACTAAATAGCGCTCGTGTTCTGACTGTAAATCAGCTCCCCATTCGTTGATGATATATTGGAATTTCTTCTTTTTATTTGGAGTTGAATCTCTTAAAATGTCAATTGCTTCAGTATAAGAAACACGTTTGAAGTTGTTCTCTAAAACAAAGTTTAGTTTCTCTAATAAAGCCATTTCGCTTCTTTCCGCCTGAGGTTTTGATTTCTCTTCGTCTAAAAGTCTGCCTTCTAAAAATTTCAAATCATCCTGACAGTGGTCTAAAGCATATTTAATTACATACTGAATAAAATCTTCAGCTAAATCCATGTTGTCATCCAGATTGTTGAAAGCAACTTCCGGTTCGATCATCCAAAACTCGGCAAGGTGACGGGAAGTATTTGAATTTTCAGCTCTAAAAGTTGGCCCAAACGTATAAATCTGACCCAAAGCCATTGCATAGGTTTCACCTTCTAATTGTCCGGAAACCGTTAAGTTGGTTTCTTTTTCGAAGAAATCTTCTTTATAATTTACTTTTCCGTCTTCAGTTCTTGGGGTGTTGTCAAAAGGTAAAGCTGTAACTTTAAACATTTCTCCAGCACCTTCAGCATCAGAACCGGTAATAATTGGAGTATTTACATAAACAAAACCTTTGTCCTGAAAATACTTATGAACAGCATAAGACAATACCGAACGCACACGCATAATAGCACCAAACATATTAGTACGTACACGTAAATGTGCATTTTCGCGCAAGAAGTCTAAACTAGGTTTGTTTTTTGGTTGTATCGGGAATTTCTCTGCATCCGAATCTCCTAAGATTTCCAGTTTGTTTACCTGAATTTCGTATTTCTGACCTGCACCTTTACTTTCGATCAAAGTACCAATTACAGAAATAGCAGCACCGGTAGTGATTCTTTTTAGAGTTTCATCAGGTGTATTTTCAAAATCAACAACACATTGTATATTATTAATGGTAGAACCGTCATTAAGCGCGATGAACTGATTATTTCTAAAAGCTCTCACCCATCCTTTTGCATTCACTTCCTGTAACGTCGTCGTACTGTTTAATAAGTCTCTAACTTTTGTGTGTTTCATTTTTATATATAATTGATATTAAGTAATATTCATTTTGAACAACTGCAAATATAATCGATAATAATTAATTTTTGAAGCTGATTCCCGCTCTTCGCTGTATCTTTCTGTTTTTGGCGGCAAAAACAGAAAGGATGCCGCTTCGATCGGGGCTAGTGCTCTCGTTTTCAGGAGAAGCATTTTTTTTATTTTGCGTTTTGTCATTCCGAGGAACGAGGAATCGTACTAGGGATTCCGCAAAGAAATTTGTCAATCTTTGTCGAGTTTCGACTGCGATTCCTCGTTCCTCGGAATGACAAACTATGCGCTAATTTTTATATTTTTCTAAATTTTCATTTAATATTTTAACAAGCTCGGCATGATTTATTTGCATTGATCCAGCAGAAACCACAATTGGCGAACCATAATTGTTAAAATTATATTCTATTAGTTTTCTCTTTATGGCGTTATTTTCGTTTTTTATCCAGTATTCAGGATTGTTAACTTCAATAACAACCATTTTTTGACTTTGTATTTTTAGTTCTGAAAATGCCTCAACATTATTCCATTCAATATTTTGAGTAGGAGTTTTTTTTGGATTGACATTAATTCCGTTTTCATCAATAAGAATTAGTAATCTGTTTTTTACTAGCTGTTTTATTGCGGTAAAAAGGGCCATTCCAAAAAGTAAAATCGAGATAATTCCAATTGCTTTTATAAAAATTGGACTTTTATATCTAAAATTTGCTAAATTTTCAGAATCAATAAAGAACCAGATTCCTCCAGTTACAAAAAGAAGTGATAAAATTAGTAATAAGAATGATTTTTTCTTACTTGAATATATTTCAATCCTTTCCATTGATTAATTCGTGAATTTGTGGCATTTCTTATCGTGTTAATTCGTGCAATTCGTGTTTACTTCTCCAGATTCTCCAAATCCTCTTTCTTAGCTTTTTTCTTCTCAAATGTCAATACCAAAGCAGGTAAAACCAATAGATTCGCAAACATTGCAAAGGCCAATGTACAGGAAATTAATCCTCCCAATGCAATGGTTCCGCTAAAGCTGGAAAGCGTGAAAGTGGCAAACCCTAAAATTAAAACCACCGAAGTGTAAAAAGTACTGATTCCGGTTTCTCTTAAAGCACTGAAAACTGATTTTTTTACCTTTCCATTATTCTGCAACAAATCATGATGGTACTTCGCCATAAACTGAATCGCATTATCAACTGAAATTCCGAAAGCAATACTAAATACGAGTATCGTTGAAGGTTTTAACGGAATGCCAAAATAACCCATCAATCCCGAGGTGATACAAAGCGGTAAAATATTGGTGATTACCGATGCAAAAACCATTTTGAACGATCGGAACAAGTAAAGCATCAGCACAGCAATTACAAGTATTGCAAACATTAAAGACTCAATTAAATTGTCAACCAAATAAGAGGTCCCTTTTTGAAACACTAATGCTTTTCCGGTTACGGTAACTTCATAACGGTCTTTAGGGAAAATTTCATCGATTTTGCTGTGCAGTTTTTTCTCCACTTTTGCCATTTCATCCGTACCAATATCTTTCATGAAAGTAGTGATTCGGGCATATTGTCCGGTAGAATCTACGTAAGCTTTCATCAGATTTTCTTTGCTGTTTTTGGTAGCATTTTTAGCATACGACAAAATAAAAGTCTGTTCCTGCGATGTCGGCAATTGATAATATTCCGGATTTCCGTTATAGAAAGCCTGTTTCGAATACTTCACCAGATTTACAATAGAAACCGGTTTCGCTAATTCAGGCATTTCTGTGATGGTATTCTGCAATTCATCCATTTTGCGAATGGTAGAGGCTTTCATGACACCCTTTTTCTTTTTGGTATCAATCATAATCTCAAGCGGCATTACGCCGTTAAATTCTTTTTCGTAGAAGATGATATCCTTAAAGAAAGAGGCACTTTTTGGCATTTCACCAATCAAACTTCCCGAAACTTTCATTTGAGTGACTCCAATAACGCTGAAGGCTAACAATAAACCGTAAATGATATAGATTACTTTTCGTTTGTTTTTCACCACATTTTCAACAAAATCCAATAGGGTTGAAATGTATGTTTTGGTCAGATGGTACAAATGTTTTTCGCCCGGAACCGACATAAAGCTGTAGATAATCGGTACAATTAAAAGCGTCAGGAGGTATACAGAAATGACATTGATAGAGGTAACCAAACCAAATTCAAAAAGCAAATCGTTTCCGGTAATCATAAACGTTGCAAAACCTATTGCTGTCGTTAAATTGGTCATTAGAGTAGAAACTCCAATTTTCGAAATGATACGCTGTAAAGCTTTTGCCTGATTATTATGAAGTTTGATTTCCTGTTGGTATTTATTGATCAGGAAAATACAATTCGTAATTCCGATTACAATAATTAATGGCGGAATGATCGCCGTTAGAATCGTGATTTTATAATGAAATAATCCTAAAGTTCCGAAAGACCAGATTACTCCAACAATCAAAATACAGATGGAGATAAAGGTAGCTCTGTACGAACGGAAGAAGAAAAAGAAAATCAAAGAAACTGTTAGTAATGCCGCGCCAATAAAAAGCCCGATTTCACCTTTCATATTGTCAGCATTGATCGTTCTGATGTAAGGCATTCCCGAAACACGCAAATCGATTCCTGTGGTTTTCTCGAATTTATCAATTTTCGGAACCAGATTTTCCAGAATAAATGTTTTTCTTTCAGCGGTGTTTACAAGTGCTTTGTTGATGTAAATGGCCGAACGAATACTGCCGCTTTCTTTGTTGTAAAGCAATCCTTCGTAAAAAGGTAAATTATGAAACAAGTCATATTGTATCTTTTTTAAATATTCCGGATCTGTTGCTTTGTTTTGATCGATGAACGGAGCAAGAACAAATTTTTCGTTAACGGTATCTTTTTCCAGTTTCTTTAAATCGTTTAAGGAAACTACTAGATCTACTTCTTTTGATTTTTTAAGACCCGTCATTAATTCATTCCAGGCAGCATAATTTTTTGGCGTGAAGAATTTTTTATCCTGAAAACCAATTACAACCAGGTTTCCTTCTTCGCCAAATTTATCCAGAAATTTTTGATAGTCTTTGTTTGCAATATGATTTTTCGGAAGCAAGTTTGCTTCGGTATAAGTCATGGAAAGGTTTTTCCATTGGTAACCAAGGAAAATGGTCAGGGCAGCGACCCCAACGAGTATAGAAATTCTATTTTTAAGTATGATTCGGGCTAATTTTTCCCAAAATCCAACTTGTACGGCGTTTTTCATAAAAATTGTAAAATGGATGCAAATGTAGTGAAAAGTGCTCGAAATCATAAATATTCGGCTTGGTTTTTACGGTTTGTTAACACAATTGGACTGCTCCCGTAATCTAAAAATGGGATATTTTGTAGCATTCTACGCTAGGTTTTCTCATCTTTGTATCTCATTTAAAAAGGCGTAGAAAATGAATTGGATTTTATTAGTAATCGCAGGACTTTTTGAAGTTGCATTTGCCTCTTGTCTGGGCAAAGCCAAAGAAACGACAGGAATGGTTTCGACTTATTGGATGATTGGTTTCTTCGTTTGTCTTTCTATCAGCATGTTTTTGCTGTATAAGGCGACACAGGTACTGCCTATTGGTACTGCCTATGCAGTTTGGACAGGAATTGGAGCCGTTGGAACTGTTCTGGTTGGAATCTTAATTTTTAAAGAACCCGCTACTTTCTGGCGAATATTTTTTCTTTCGACTTTAATCGCTTCGATCATTGGGCTGAAATTTGTTTCCAGTCATTAATGAATGTTGGCACGCGGATTTTACAGATTAAACGGATTTACACGGATTGGTTTATTTTATGCGATTTAAAATTTAATCCAATCTTACAAAATCTGTGAGAACCAAATTTAATCCGTAAAACCCGTGGGCAAAAAAAACTTTTAAACTTTACATAAACAATGCAAGAAAACAATACAATCACTTTTATTTTTCTGGCGATTCTTTTATTGCTTATCGTTATCATCTGTTTTTTGATGTATCAATTGATGCAGTTCAAAAAGGCAAAGGACGATGCTGAGAAAAGTTTCTATGCACTCGAAATGAAGGTTAATGACTTGCAGTTGGAAACTTTAGAGTCTAAACTGAATCCGCATTTGTTTAAGAATATTTTAAATTCGATACAATCTCATGCGTATCAAACCTATTTTGCTTTAGATAAACTGGCCAATGTATTGGACTATATTCTGTATGAGAGCAAAAAGAAATTTGTTACTGCCCGGGAGGAGATTGACTTTGCACTCAATTTAATCGAAATCAATAAAATTAAAGTCAGTCCACTTTTTGAATTGAAAATCAAAACCAATATCAATAAAGAAGACAAATTGTACGAACAGCCTTTATTGGCACCGTTAATTTCGATTGATTTAATTGAAAACGCTTTTAAACATGCCGATCTTCAGAGTGCCGATGCCTTTATCTCGGTAGTTTTTGAGTTTAGAGACAATGCTTTTTTTATGACGGTTTCGAATAAGATATCAAATAAAAAAGTCTTAAAAAAAGAACGAAGCGGTTTTGGTCATGCTACTTTAGAACACCGACTAAGGATTATTTATAAAAACAACTTCAAACTCGAAAGGTTTGTTGAAAATGACGTTTATATTGCTCATCTAAAAATAGATTTACTTGAATACAAAACTGAAATGCTTGCTGCTGGACGATGAGCTGCCGGGCTTAACGTATCTGAAAATGCTTTGTGAACAGATTCCTGAATTGGAAATTGTAAAAACATTTAACAATCCCGAAAAACTCCTTGCCGAAATACCGAATCTCGATTTTGATTTGTTAATATCGGATATCGAAATGCCAGGGATCGACGGTTTGCATCTGGCAGAAATGCTGGACAATAAACTGGTTATCTTTTGCACCGCTTACAAAGAGTATGCTGCCGAAGCGTTTAATATTGACGCGGTAGATTACATTACCAAACCGGTAAAACTCGAACGTTTGCAGAAAGCGATTTCGAAAGCCCTGGAGCGTTTCGATAAGCCTGATGCAGCAAAGAAGTTCATTCAGTTAAATACAGATAAAGGCAAAACATTGCTTTACTTCAATCAGATTCTATACATCAAAACGGCAGTTAGTGACAGTCGTGATAAAACCGTACTTCTTACCGACGGTAGTTTACTGAACTTAAAAAATGTGAAATTCGACACCCTTTTACAGGAACTTCCCGAAGCCGATTTTTGCCGTGTCAACAAAAAGGAAATCGTAGCAGTAAAGGCGATAAAGTTTTTTAATCACAATGAAATCGTTTTGCATCATCAGGAAAAAGACGGTAAAAACAGTGCATTGATTCTAAGTGAAACCTATCGTGCCGATTTCCTGAAAAGAGTCAAACTATAAGATGATCCGCTAAGGCCGAAGTCCGAAGCCCTGTCTGGCTGAGTGAAGTCATGTCCGGCTGATCGAAATCGTGTCAGGCTGATCGAAGTCATGTCCGGCTGATCGAAGTCATGTCAGGCTGAGCGAAGTCGAAGCCCCCCCTTTTTTTTAGTTAGAAAAGCTTTCGACTTCGCTCAGAATCACAATCGTTTTAGCTGTCGTTATTAACTTATTACAAAGTTTTTCGGACTTGTTACATGGATTGAAAATTAGCTGTAAATTTACTTTTGCACTACAGTTGGAGTGTTGATATTTGCAGCAATAAATCTAAAAAACGAGTTATGAATAATCTTAAAAACTCCTTGTTTTACATTACGGTTATTGGCGGTTTTACAGGCCTGATCTATTGGGTAATTTCAAAAGGGGTTTCACTTGAGGCCGGACGCGGAGTCGTTCATAAAAAAATAGAAAGCAACCACTGGAATGATTTTCTTCATTCGATGATAGAAAATCTACAGCATCCTTTGGCTATTTTATTAGCACAGATCGTGACTATTATTTTAGTAGCCCGTTTGTTCGGATGGTTTTTTAGAAAAATAGGACAGCCTTCCGTAATTGGAGAAATGATTGCCGGAATTGTTTTAGGACCTTCTTTGGTCGGAATGTATTTTCCTGAATTTTCTGCCGCTTTATTTCCAAAAGAATCTTTAGGGAATCTGCAATTTTTAAGTCAGATTGGTTTGATTCTTTTCATGTTTGTGATTGGAATGGAATTGGATTTGAAAGTTTTGAAAAACAAAGCACATGATGCTGTAGTTATAAGTCACGCAAGTATTGTAATCCCTTTTGCCCTGGGTCTTTCATTAGCTTATTTTATCTACCATACTTTTGCTCCGGTTGGGGTGGAGTTTGCCTCTTTCGGACTGTTTATGGGAATTGCGATGAGTATTACTGCATTTCCGGTTCTTGCGCGTATAGTGCAGGAGCGCGGAATGCAAAAAACAAAACTCGGAACTATCGCCATTACGTGTGCCGCTGCCGATGATATCACGGCATGGTGTATTTTGGCAGTAGTAATTGCTATTGTAAAAGCAGGTTCGTTTACAAGTGCTTTGTATGTAATTGGTCTGGCAATATTGTATGTAATTGTCATGCTGAAAATAGTTCGTCCGTTTTTAAAACGTGTAGGTGATTTAAATTCAACACGTGAGAGCTTGAATAAACCTGTGGTTGCCATCTTTTTTCTAACCTTGTTGTTCTCTGCATACGCTGCTGAACTTATCGGAATTCACGCTTTGTTTGGCGCTTTTTTAGCCGGAGCAATTATGCCTGAAAACAATACCTTCAGAAATATTTTTATTGAGAAAGTAGAAGATGTTGCGATCATCGTTTTACTGCCATTGTTCTTTGTGTTTACTGGTTTACGTACACAGATTGGTTTATTGAACGATCCGTATTTATGGAAGGTAACTGCCGTAATTATCGGAGTAGCCGTAGCCGGAAAGTTCTTCGGAAGTGCCTTTGCAGCGAAATTTGTCGGACAAAGTTGGAAAGACAGTTTGGCGATCGGAGCTTTAATGAATACGCGTGGTTTGATGGAGCTTGTGGTTCTAAACATTGGTTACGACTTAGGGGTTCTGTCAACAGAAATTTTTACCATGATGGTTATTATGGCTTTGGTAACTACGTTTATGACTGGTCCGGCACTTGATTTAATAGATTTTATATTTAAAGATAAGGTAACCGCCATTCCTCAGGAAATAGGAAATAAAAGCAAGTATAAAATCCTGCTTTCTTTTGCAACGCCTGAAAAAGGAAAAAAATTGCTTAAACTGGCCAACAGTCTGGTTAAAAAACAAGCCGATAATTCGATTGTGACCGCCATGCATTTGTCGTTAAGTACCGAAATACATTCGTTTGATATAAAAGACCATGAGCGCAAAATGTTGTTGCCGGTGGTCGAAGAATCAGAACGTCTGAATCAGAGTATGGTTAGCGTTTTTAAAGTAACAAACGATATTGATACTGATATTATTGATACAGCAAATCAGGGAGAGTATGATTTATTATTAGTCGGATTAGGACAGTCTATTTTTGAAGGAACCTTGCTGGGGAAAATTCTTGGATTTACGACCAGAATCGTAAACCCGGACCGTCTAATCGATAAGTTTACCGGAAAAGAAGGGTTGTTTGAAAATTCTCCTTTTGATGAAAGAACACGTCATATTATTGCAAAAAGCAAAATGCCGGTAGGAATCTTTATCGATAAAAATCTGGAAGAAATCAATCAGGTTTTCATGCCGGTTTTTAGTAAGGAAGATGCTTTCTTAATTGATTATGCCAAAAAATTAATCAACAACAACGGGTCTCAGATTACCGTTCTGGATGCCAGCGGGGAAGTAAAAAATACCAGAGATATTCAGGAAACGATTCGTTCGATCGAACAGATTGCACCGAATCACATCATGATCATGCACGACCGAACGATTAAGAAAGAATTCTTGGAGAATCAGAACTTAATGATTATCAGTTTAGACAGCTGGAAGAAATTAATAGAATCTCAGAGTACCTGGTTGAACAATACACCTTCGGTATTGATTTTGAAACCATAGAGAAATTAAATTTTAATTTTATAAATCCCAAATTCCAATTTTGCTGGAGTTTGGGATTTTTTGTTTGACACGCGGATGACACAGATTCGCTTTGCGAAAACGCTGATTTGCACGGATTTTTTGTTTCCTTATTTCTTTGAGGCTTCTCTTTCTGTTGAAACGAAACTAAACCTTCAATTGGGATTTGGGATTTAAAAAAATGGGAATTTTAGACTTAAAGACCTAAATCCAGCACATAAGAAATTTTAACGGCAATGTTATCCTCAAATTTCATTAACTGGTTCGGACCATATCGATAAAAGCCGCCGAAACCAATGCCTTTGTAAATTTTGTTTAGTTCGATTCCGGATTCAAAAAAGCCCCTGTCTAAAGTTTTATAGATTGGACCTACATGTTGTTGCGGATTTTCCATATTTCCCCATGCCATTCTCGTTACCAGTACTAAGGAAGGACGTACTTTTTTGAGGATTCTGATTCGGTCAAAGCCATGTTTAAGTTGAAAGAAGACATATTGACTGGAGAAAAACTCATTAAAAAACATCGTTTCAAAACTGTTTCGTCCGGCAAAGGTAATACGCTGGATAATGGTTTCCTTTGTTAAGTTGTTGGGCATGGTATTGTAAAGATGGGTAATGGGAACATCACCCGTAGCATAACCTCCCTGCAGAAGCAAACTCGTTTTTTGACCGTTTAGGTATTTCTTCTCGTATTCAGCTTTGAAATCTATTTTTCCAAAAGTAAAATCGTTTTCCATCACATTAGGTAATGATTGTGTGTACTGAAAAGTAAACCTTGGAAATCTTTTATCGGTTTCAGTTCTCCCGGTTGGAGTTTGCATAAAAGCACTAAAAGGAGCCCATACGATCGAAACCATTGCTGTAGTCATAATATAATCCGAATACAGCTTTCCATTGTAATTAAAAAGATAATCAAATTTAGGCTCGACATAAGTTCTCGAAAATTCCAGTACGGCTTCCGTTTTAGGAATAATTTTAGTCTGAATATTGGCTTTCCAGCCCACATATTGATAAAAAGTACTAATGTTAATCGGACGCGGATCGTAAATTTTGAAAACACGTTTGTCAACGGCAAAAACGGTACTCGCAATTTCCCGAACATCATCGGTATAATATCCGTTTACCCAGGTATTGGTGTTTTTGTCCAATAAAAATCCTGCTCCCAGACTGTATTTGTGCTGACCGTCTTTTGTACCGTAAGCCGAGTATCCTTCAATTCTGAAGTTTTTAGAAAAACGATCATTGGTAATACCGCCAAGCCCCAGTCTGAAACCTTCGTAATTGTTGTAACTGATAATCTTTTTTAAATCCAGATCAACAGGTCCGATCGGGAAATAACCGTTGATGATTTTTCGTCCAAGCCCCAAACGATTTTCTATTCTTTTCTTTATCGAAAGACTGTCAATTAACTGATAGGTTCTCTGGCTTTTTAAGTCCAGATCTTCTTTTCTGTATTCTTCCCAGAAGGCTTCCGGTTTTTTGTTGGCATCGTCTTTAATTTCAATGTAAAGTGCCGGATCTTTTATAGGGGCAGTAGTGTTATAGTGAATGTCAAAATTGTTACTCTCAGATAGCAGATAAGTAAAATCGGAAGCCGATTTTTTTCGGGGTTCAAAATTATCCTCAACATCTCCATCAAACTGAATGGTTCCGCCTAAGATTTTAATATCATCATCGTTTTTCCCTTTAACAATTTTAAAAGTAGTGTTGCTTTGGAACCATATTTTTTCACTCGGTACGTATTCAAATTCATGAATCCCGCTAATGTCCAGAACCCCTTTGATACGCATTACCGCTTTAGCTATGGCAAAATTCTCCTGATCGATATACAAAACGCCTTCTAAACCGGATGCCTTTCTTCTTTGTTTGTTTTTGAAGTAAATCATGTACGTTTCACGTCCTTTTATCGTTACCGTGTCCAGAATTTTGTAATTGTAACTTTGAGGAGCACTATTCGAAATTGGATTTTCGTATTTCGTTTCAAACAGTTCGTATTTCGGATCGTAAATCGAAATCGATTGGAGATTAAAAGCAATAACCTCATAAATAGGTTGTTTAAACCCGGACATTTTGGTTCCCAGTATCGTTTCTTTCAGTTTGTTGTTGCCAAACTGGTATTGTGAAACTTTCTCGGTTTGAAACAAGTGCTGCTTGCTAATTATTTCTTTGAATTTATAATCCGAAGAATCAATATTAATGCGCTTTTTGTCGAAATTTTTGTACGTGGCTGTTGAGTCAATTCTGCCGTCAATAGAATCAGGATTCGCTGTTACAATAAGTTTATTGTAGCTTTTGTATTCGAAACTGTTTAGTTTTTTTTGTGGATTGTTTTTGTTTTTATTCGCAATGACCTTCTTAATTATCGTGAGGGCTGGATTTTCATTTGAAACCACGACCTCCTTCAAATCGTCGGTTTTTTGAAAAAGAAAAACGGGGTAAAAAGTTTTGTGGTCCGTAATTACAATTGTCTTCGTTTGAAAACCAATGTAGGAAACGGTAAAAGTCTCCGGTTTTGAAAGAGCTTTTAGAATAAACTTTCCGTCAACATCCGTAATTGTATTAGTACTGCCGGAAGTTGTAATGGTAGCAAAAGGAAGCGGTTTGTTATTAGAGTCCGTTACAATTCCGTTTATTTGAAATTGTGCCTGAATGGTAAGCGTGAAAAACAAAGTCAACAAACAGAATAGCTTCATAGAGAATGTTATAGTTTCAAAAACGGACAACTTGTACTTTTGGTATGCAAAAATAACAATAAAAAAAATCCGTTCAGTATAATTTAACTAAACGGATTTTATTTTGTGTTGAATAGAATTACACCTTCATGATTTCGGCTTCTTTAGCAGCCAGTAATTCATCGATTTTTTTAATGTAAGTATTGGTTAAATTCTGAACCTGCTCCTCAGCTGATTTGCAAATGTCTTCAGAAGTTCCTTCTTTTTCTAGTTTTTTGATATCGGTATTAGCATCCTTACGTACGTTACGAACCCCAATTTTAGCATCTTCTGCTTCAGCTTTCGCTTGTTTAGCCAATTCTTTACGACGTTCCTCTGTTAAAGGCGGAACACTGATGATGATAACATCTCCGTTGTTCATTGGGTTAAAACCAATGTTGGCGATCATGATTGCTTTTTCAATTACTTGGAGCATGTTTTTTTCAAAAGGTTGTAGTGTAATTGTTCTGGCATCAGGAACGCTAATTTTTGACACTTGAGAAAGTGGTGTTGCAGCTCCGTAGTAATCTACAAAAACACTTCCTAACATTGCCGGAGAAGCTTTTCCTGCACGAATGTTAAGAAATTCTTTCTCTAAGTGCGCAATCGAACCGTTCATAGATTCCTCCGTACTGTCTAATATAAATTCTATTTCTTCCGTCATTTTTTTAGATTTTTAGATTTTAGAGGATTGGGTTTTCAAGTTTTAACGAAAATACTCCTCTAATTTACTAACTAATATATTTCTTTTTTTTGATTTTAAGATGGCTGGATTTTTAGATTATTGGAAATTCTCCAAAAAAACGGCATTCAAAACTTTAATCAATCTGTGTTTTTTGACAAATTAGAACTATTGCAACTTCTAAAAATCGAATAATTCAACGATCGAACAATCTAAGTAGTCTAAATGTTAACTACCGTTCCAACGTTTTCACCTTCACAGATTTTCAAAAGATTACCAATTTTGTTCATATCAAAAACAACGATTGGCAATTTGTTCTCCTGGCTTAAAGTAAAAGCGGTAGTATCCATCACGTTTAGTCCTTTTTTAAGAACATCATCAAACGAAATAAAATCAAATTTCACAGCCGATGCATTTTTTTCCGGATCAGAATCATAAACACCATCTACACGAGTTCCTTTTAAGATAACATCTGCATTGATTTCAATTCCTCTTAAAACGGCCGCTGTATCAGTTGTAAAATAAGGATTTCCGGTTCCGGCACCAAAAATTACAATTCTTCCTTTTTCAAGATGACGGTCTGCTCTTCTTTTAATGTAAGGTTCTGCAATAGACTCCATTTTCAAAGCAGTCTGCAAACGCGTTTTCATTCCTTTGTCTTCAAGTGCCCCCTGCAAAGCCATTCCGTTAATTACGGTAGCAAGCATTCCCATATAATCGCCTTGTACTCTATCCATACCGGCACTTGCACCTGCAACGCCTCTAAAAATATTTCCTCCTCCAATTACAATAGCAATTTCTACTCCTTTACTGTGAATTTGCTTAATCTCTTCAGCATATTCGGCTAATCTTTTAGGGTCAATACCGTATTGTAAATCACCCATTAAGGCTTCGCCGCTAAGTTTTAGAAGAATTCTTTTATATTTCATTTCTGTGTTGCGTTAATTTGTGCAAATATAGACATATTCTGATTTTTAGAAATAATGTTTTAAAAAAAATAATAGTTCTTTTCGTTTTGAATTTATAACGTTTTTTCGGATTTCTCCGAATGTGACAAAAGTCATTCTTTAAGTCCTCTTAAAAGTTGTAATTTTATACAACTCAAAAAAACTAAATATGAAAAGTACTATAGCGAAATCATTATTCAACAGTCATTCGTATACCGAATATCGAAAAATAGTTACCGATTTATTACTGGAAGGGAAATCAACAGGCAATGAACAATCCGAAAGCTTAACCAATTACAGTAAGCTGAATGAGGCCAGGATGAACCGACTGGAGAAAACCATGAAAGTTTCCGATGAGGTACTTTTAGAATTGGAAAATTTAAAACATAACTATATCTGGCTGGTGATTTCTGAAGGCTGGTGTGGTGACGCGGCACAAATACTTCCTATTGTCAATAAGATGGCTTTAGCTTCACATAAAAAAATAGATCTCCGAATCGTTTTTCGTGATGAAAATGACGCATTAATGAATCAATACCTGACAAATGGCGGGAGGGCCATTCCAAAAGTAATTGTGATTTGTAAAGAAACCGGAATAGCCCGAGGGGACTGGGGACCCAGACCCAAAGGTGCTAGTGAATTAATGGCAAACTATAAAAAAGAGTTTGGCGTAATTGATGAAAAAATCAAAACTGATTTGCAATTGTGGTATTTGGCCGACAAAGGATTAAGTACTCAAAACGAACTTATGGATATCATGCGTGCACTCGAAATTAGGGAGTAATATGAATAATTTTGAGCAAAACGGATATGTGTTTCTGAAGGATTTCTTTTCGGAAAATGAACTGGCAGCAATTGAAAAAGTACTCGTTAAATTTCACGAAATCTGGTTGCATGATAATGAAATAAGTTATGAAAAAGGGGCTATAAACAGTCACAGCCTGACCAAGGGAGATTGTTTAAAGGAGGAAGAAAAAACACGTCTTTTTGAATTTATAACTCAAACCAAATTTGAAGAAATACGAAGCGTTATTTTTCCTAAGTCGCCTGTTTTTTTGAATACCCAGCTTTTTTTTGATCCAAAAGAGGAAACCCGGAAGAATTATTGGCATCGTGACATACAATATACAGGAATGTCTGTTGAAGATCAAAAGAAGGCCATCAAAACTCAAAATGTAGTTCACTTCAGGATTCCCCTGAAAAGTGAACGAGGAATTGAATTGATTCCGAAAACACATCGCGAATGGGATTTACCGGAAGAGTTTGAGGTTAGAAATTCTTTGAACGGCCGTCTTCAAAGTGACGATTTAAAACGTGGAGAAATTGTAAGATTGAATCGGGGAGATTTATTGGTTTTTTCTGCCAATATGATTCATCGTGGTATTTATGGAAAGGATAGATTTTCTCTGGATATCATTTTTTGCGATAATATTCCTTTAATGAAAAGTTTTATTGATAAGGATAATTTGCCATCAACAAAAATATTGGAGAAGCTAATAAACAAACAGCTTTTTGATATTTAGTAAGTCGATAATGACGAGTAAGACTGTTGAGATAGATTCCTTGGGTTTTTAAGAAATAAATCGTTGAACAGCCTTATTTTTCAGGTATCCTACTGTAAATAAGAATTTTAGTAATAAAAAATATGCTAAAAATATTTGTATTGCTTCAATTTTTTGTAACTTGCGGGAGTCATCCCACTTCTATTATTCATTTTCTTATTTACTCTTTTTATTGGTGTTTATTTAATGTTTAACAACTAAAAATTACACTATCATGAAAAAGTTATTCGAAAGATTTTACGATTTTGTTTCGGGCTTGTTGTTTGGAGGAAAGAGTATATCTCATTACTAACTTCAAAAAACAGAGCTTATGAAATAGAACTACTTTGTAAGAAGTTGGCACATTGCTATGGGGATTCCTGAAGTAATGTGCTTTTTGTTTTTACAACAGGATTTTTAGTGGTCAAAAAGGGCTGTTTCAAAAGGGAATTGTACCTAAAATTCCATATCAAGTAAAATTGGTCTCAAAAGGAATTCCTTTTATTTTTTTCTGAAATTGCTTCGGCGGAGAAAAATGCTTATTGCAAATGTCATTTTCAATAGTATATGCTCTAGCGGAGTGGAATATAACTCTTTTGACACAACCTCTTTTTTTATAAAATGGTTTTGAAATTCTACTCCGCAGTTTTAAAATCGATTAAAAAAGGTTTTAGCCTCACTCCGTTTTGTTTTCTGAAATTATCCGAAATTAAAATTTGGTAATGTTGGCCGGGTTTTAAATCCGCTTTGATAGTCCAGGATTTCATATCCGATGACCAGATTCTTTCTGTGCTTATTCTTGGAAAAAAGTTTTCACCAAGTGGGCCAAAATCTACGCCTGTACTGCGCCCGTTTAACGGTTCCGAAAAAGTAATCGTGATTTCAGTTTCTCCCGATTTTACTTTTTGACTTCCGTTTTTAAATGCAGAGATAGATACAACGTGAGGTCTTTGTTTTTCGTAATTCTGACGTAATTTTTTTAGATTTTGCGGAAACAACTTGGTGCCATCTACTATGCGTGCCACTTCTTTTTCATTGTGGTAATCTAGTTCAATTAAGGTCTTTATTGCTTTCGCTTTGTCTTTGGATGAATTGTAATAACGTTCGCAGATTTCATAACCTATATAATATCCCAGATCTCTAACTTTTAAAAGATTTCTGTTTTCTCCCCAGATCCAGTTGTAATTGTTGCTTTTGATGTGCAAATCTGCGATGAACTGATCAATTACTTTTTGCTGATTGCTTTTCCCGAATTCAATTGCAGGAGAGCTTGATTTTTTATGGGTTACTTTACAGGAAACAAATTCGGCAACACCTTCGTAAAGGCACATCAAAAGCAAATCTTCGACCAGCTCTTTTTGCTGAGTATGCACATATTCGTGCGTGCAGAGCAGTGCAATGTTTTTTCGAGGCTCGTATTCTTTGTAAAAGGGTTGTCTCCAGGCTGGGAGTTCATCAATAACAGTAGTTTCATCTGCCAGACTTAGTTCGCTTCCAATTAAAACACGATCTTCCTGAATGGTTCCGTTTGTTCGAAATGCACCAATAGAAAAATAAATAGTGGATGGTTTTAAATCGGGATAGGCTTGTTTTAGTTTACTGATGTCGGCATCAATTTCCGGATAAAGTCCGGCGGAATTTAAAGTGTTTGGTTTTAATGAATTCCAGAATTTAGGATATTTATTTATGGCATTGATGTAGTCTTTGGCGGTATAATTTCGAACCTCGAGCAAGCTTTTTAAGCCCGGAGTAGCTTTGTCCAGATAGAGTTCTTTTAAAAAAGAGTATTGTTTGATGCTGTCTTTTTCGGCGACAATTTTATCGTAAGCCTTCCAGAAATTATCAATATCAGTGGAAACAATTTTTTGATTAACGGTTTGACTGTTTGATGAGATTGTGAAGACAAACAAGAGTAGTAAAAAGTGGTTTTTCATGTTTTGGTTTTTAATCTTGCGACTAAAGTACAAAAAAAGGAAAATACACAACTTTGCTTAAAGGGGCTTGGGAAAAAAATTATGCTTTATTCCTGCTGAAGACTTTCTTCAAAAAGTGTAATATCAATAGCATTTTTCACATCGTAATCGCCAATTTTAGTTCGGCGTAAAACCGTTAAATGCGATCCGGAATTCATAGCTTTTCCAAAATCAAAAGCCAGAGAGCGAATATAAGTACCTTTACTACAAACCACTCTAAAATCTACTTCAGGTAAAGCGATTCGGGTAATTTCGAATTCATGAATGGTCGTTTTTCTGCTGGCAATTTCTACCGTTTCTCCTGCACGCGCATGCTCGTACAAACGAACACCGTCTTTTTTTATCGCAGAAAAAATAGGTGGTTTTTGGTCAATTTCACCTAAAAATTGTTTCACTGTTTCATGAATCAGTGTTTCGTCAATATGATCGGTTGGAAAAGTCTGATCGATTTCGGTTTCTAAATCGTAAGATGGAGTAGTAGCTCCAATATAAAAAGTTCCGGTATATTCTTTTGCCTGCCCCTGTAGTTCAGAAATTCTTTTGGTAAACTTTCCTGTACAGATTAGCAATAGGCCGGTTGCCAAAGGATCTAAAGTTCCGGCATGACCAATTTTGAACTTTTTAGGAAGTCCGACTTTATTAATTAAAAGATATTTTAATTTATTGACAGCTTGAAACGAACTCCATTTTAAAGGTTTGTCAATCAATAAAACCTGTCCGTTTAGATATTCTTCAGGAGTCATTATATAATCGTAAGAGGATGAATGAAAAAGTGAATCAGCAACAGAATGATTCCTGCAATGATTCGGTAATAACCAAAAACTTTAAAACCGTTTTTAGTCAAAAATCCAATAAAGGATTTGATTGCCAGAAGCGCTACAATAAAAGCAACGACATTTCCAATTACCAGTATGTTAATCTGATCGTGAGACAGTTCGAATCCGGCTTTGTAATAATCATAACATTTTTTTACTGTCGCACCCAACATGGTTGGAACAGCCAAAAAGAAAGAGAATTCTGCCGCTGTGGTACGGGATAATTTTTGAGACATTCCGCCTACAATACTGGCCCCGCTTCTTGAAACTCCCGGAATCATAGCAATACACTGGAATAAACCAATTTTAAAAGCTTGTAAATAGGTAATTTCAGAAGAACTTTCAGTTGCATTTGGATGGTTGAACCACTCGTCAACTTTTAGTAAAATTAAACCTCCTATTAAAAGAGAAATAGCAACTGTAACAGGATTTTCTAATAAGCCATCGATAAAATCACTTAGCAATAAACCTAATACGACAGCCGGAATAAAGGCAACCAAAAGTTTAAAATAAAAATCAAGTGTTTGAAAGAATCGTTTGAAATACAAAACGACTACCGAAAGTATCGCACCAAGCTGAATGACAATGGTGAAAAGTTTAGTGAAATCTTCATGAGCAATTCCGAAAAAGGAAGAGGCAATAATCATGTGACCCGTTGAAGAAACAGGCAAAAATTCAGTGATGCCTTCAATAATAGCAAGAACGATAGCTTGTAATGTATTCATTTAATAAGATTGTTAGATTTTAGATTCTTTAGACTTCTTAGATTTTATAAAAGATTATCTGAATAATCTAAAGATCTAAGAAGTCTAAGGAGTCTAAATAAAGTCTATTTGGATTTTTTGAAAATAGAATAAATCGTGATTCCAAAACCGATTAAAACCGTGGTTGGAGCCAAACGAATACGTCTGAAATTAAAAACATCTTCATTAAAAACATTCGGATCGTTGCTTCCTCCGCCAGACATTAAGATAAAGCCTAAGGCAATAACTCCTATTCCAATTAATAGAATTTTATAGTTAATTCCGTCAAAAAGGAATTCTTGTTTAGGTGCGTGTTCTTCTTTATTGTTGTTTTTCATTTTATTTCTTTTGTGCCGCTGAGCGTAGCCAAGGCTTTTTAAAAATTTGCAAACTAAAATCTATAATCTGCGATCTAAAGTTAATACAGATCGTCAGTTCTTAAATTTAGGAAACGTTGTGTGGCAAAGTGAGTACTTACCCAGGTAATCAAAACCCCTAATCCGAATACGGCTAATAATACCAGTCCAATTAAGGCTTTATCTTCTAAAATACCCAAGCCCGGGAAATTAGTTTCTACATAGAACAAAAGTCCGATAAGGGCAATAATAGCCAGACCGGCACCTAACATTCCTAATTTTACACTGCGCATTACAAATGGCTTACGGATAAACGATTTTGTTGCACCAACCATTTGCATCGTTTTGATGATAAAACGATTCGAATGAATAGATAAACGTAACGAACTGTTGATTAGCAGAACAGCAATAACCGCAAGGAAACCACTGATAATTAAAATCCACATACTTACTTTTTTGATATTGTCATTTACCAGATTAACCAATTGTTTATCATAAACAATATCTTCAATCATGGTGTTTTGACGTAGTTTGCTTTCTATTTTAAGGATACTGTCTCTTTCAACATAATCCGCTTTTAAGTGAATGTCGTAAGAATTCAATAAAGGGTTTTCACCTAAGAAAGTCAGGAAATCTTCTCCGATAATGTCAGTGTGTTCTTTTGCCGCTTTTTCTTTTGTTACGTAAACGAATGATCTTGCAAAAGGCGCTCTTTTTAGTTCCGTATTGAAAGCTTTTATCACGCTGTCATTAGCCTCGTTTTTAAAGAAAACCGTCATGGCAATTTTTTCTTTAAAATCATTAGCCAGTTTTTTAGAATTGATAATGAATAATCCCAGTACTCCTAGTAGGAATAAAACCAGAAATACACTTAATACAACCGAAAAATAAGAGGAAATTAACCTGCGCTTTTGAAATTTATCAAAGTTAGAACTCATAGTTTGCTTAAATTATGGGGTAAAAATAATAAAGAATTTCTTTATATGAAGTTAATAACGGCCAAAGTTTTAACTTTCGTACAATAAATGTACTAAATACAAACCAGAATAAAAAAAAGTGACAAAGACCTTGAAGTTTTGCCACTTTAGCGAATTGATATTTGAAGAATGATTATTTCACTTTGTAAACTTCGATGCTTTTTAGCCAGTAAACATGTCTTGGACCTGTTTTAATATCATTTTTACAGATCAAAATCATTTCTCCGCTCTTTACGGGTTTTCCGTTTTCTTCAAACAATACATAAGTGTTTTCTCCGGTAGGATTATTGAAAATCTCGGCCCATGAAAAAGTGGCTTTGTAATCGTCAGAAGCTCTGGCAACAATATAAAAATTGCGGTCTTTATGCCCGTTTTGTTTGATTTTTGCCTTTTCTAAAATGTCTTTTAATAAAACGCCTTTGGAAACTTTGTTGTCTTTTTTTACTTCTCCACTTTGGCAGACGACTTTAAAGTTGTCGATAGTGGTCACTTTCATTTTTCGTAAAGAGTCTACAGTTAATTGCAGTGGAAATTCGACATCGCCTTTTACCTCGATTTGATGATTGACCAATTTTAAACTGTCGGCAGGATTTAACGCTTTGTGCTCGTCTTTTTTGTCAGAGGTTGTGGTTTCAGGGATAACTTTGGCTTCTTTTTTTGGAGAGTTGCACATGATGCACCCGAAGGCAACGGATAAAACCAGAAGGTAAATTTTTGTTTTCATAAGGATTTTGATTTACTGTTTTTTGAATTAATTGTTGAAAAAGCGAAGTGTCACAAAGAAATTTCTGCCTTCTTCAGGATAACCTTCTGTAAGACTATAGTTTTTGTCGAACAGATTGTTTATTCCCGCATCGATGCTGAAATTTTTAAGAACCCTGGCCGAACCGTAAAAATTAAATAAGGTATAATCCGGAACTCTTGTGCCGTAACTGGTGCTGGATCGGGATGAATTAAATTCAGAATTGGCGATGAAACGGAGTGTTTTAATCGGTGAATATTCGATTGTTCCCATCGCTTTCGTATTGGGAACATCAGTGAAATGGATGGTTGGGGCTGTCAGATTGTTTCTTTCAAGATAGGTGTAATTAAAATTGAGCAGCAAATTCTCCAGTATCGGATAATTGATCTGTGTCTCGATTCCGAAATATTCTGCCTTACCAAAATTTTGCATTTGCGATTTTCCGGGTTGAACGTTGCTAACATTTAAAATAGCATCAGAAAGGGCACTGTAGAACACGGCCGTCTGAAAGGTTACTTTATTAAATGCGTTTGCGGTATAATTGATTTCGTAGTTTGTTGCTTTTTCAGGTTTTAAATCCGGATTAGGAATGGCGGTTCCCATTCGATAAGAATACCGGTCTTTTATAGTCGCAAATCGGGTTTTTTGTGAAACGGTTGCGCCAAGTTTTTGATCGTCGTTTAATTTATAGAACAGTCCAATTTGTGTATTAAAAGCATCGCTTGCAGCTGCGGCCGGATAATCTGAAATTACTTTTGTAGTGGTGTTGTAGTCCTCAGCTTTTTTGTTTTTTCGGATGTTGTAGCTAACACCTGGAATTATGGTGAAATGATTAGAAATCTTGTAAACATCTTCGATTCCAATTAAAATAGTATTGTCTACAAAACGGCGTACCGGTTCACCAAGATTGTTTTCGCGATGAACGTCTTCTTTAAAGTGAAAGGCAATTTTCAGATCATTTTTCGGGATGAACTGTGTATGGTATTCTAGGTTTCCCCCGTAAGTATAATCGTTGTAATTGCTTTGAAAGGCTGAAGCTTTGGTTTGAGTTGAATAATTGGCGTCGTCATAACTGTCTAAGGTGTTTTTAAAACGATCGTAATATATTCTTGTTTTAAAACTGTTTTTAGTGTCAAAGTTAGAATTAGAAATGAAGTAATAACTTTCTTTGTCCCAATTTGGCCACTGCCAGTAGCGAGGTTTGGTTAAAAGAGGATTTTGGGTATCGTAACCCGTATAAACAGGATTTCCTTTTTCTCCCTGCTGGTTGATATAGCCTATAGCGTATTCGTTTTTTTCAGTTGGTGTCCACCCAACTTTAAAACTTATTTTTTGATCGGTTCGATATGAGTTGTCTCGTTGTCCGCCGTCTTCATTTTTGGTCGGTACAAAATTGGAAGACATTCTAAAGGAATTTCGGTCTAGGTAGGAATAGCCTCCCTGAACATAAAATTGGCCCAGTTTAGAACCAATGTTTAGATTTCCTTTATAGCTGTTCGTATTAATCATTCCTAATGAGCCATTGTATTCCAGTTTTTCTGATGGTTTTCTGGAAATTAAGTTAATGGCCCCACCAAGGGAGTTTGGGCCATAAAGAACAGATGAAAAACCTTTAGAAACATCAATTGCTGCAAGATCAAAAGTGGTAAATCGGGCCAGATCGACATAGCCGTCGTAAGGAACATAAACAGGGATACCGTCCATATAAACTGGAACTTGTCTCAAATCAAATCCGCGAATAGAAACCATAGATTCATTTCGGGGTCCGGAAGCCGTCAAACTTACACCCGGCAGCATATTTAATGCTTTTGAAACTTCCATTTTATTTTGAGTTTCCATTGTTTTAGAAGTGACTCTGTTTAAAGTGTCTTTGTTTTGATGGTTGGTTATGATCACTTCTCCCAGCATGAAAATATTGGAAGTTTTTACCGAATCGACAGACATTGGGTTGTTTTGCTGACTTAATCCGATAAGCGGAAAGAGTAAAAAAGGTATCATTTTTAGTTTCATAATATTTAAATGAATTTTCAGTATGTTTTAAAATGAATACTGATGATTAAAAAAGAGTTCAATTTTTAATTTTCTGTTGTTAACACTCAATGTGTTTTTTAAGGAATAGTGCAATCAACTTTTTTTATTCCTCTATTCCATAGGGTATTAAATGTGTGTTCTTTTTTATTTACCAAAAATAAGCCTTTTAAGTGCTTGTAAAATATGATTAAAATCATGCTTTAAATGGGTGGATTTTAAACGACATTTTTTAGTATAAGAGAAGCTTCGTTAAGATTTGTATGAAGCGACTCTTTTAAAATTTTAAATGTTGGGTTTCTTTTTGAGCAAAGTCTTTAATGCGCTTTTCGATTTCGTAAAACAGTGTGATGGCTTTTTCTCCCGCTTCTGTTAGTTTTGCACCACCGCCGCCTTTTCCTCCCAGTAATTTTTCAACTAAGGGATTTTCGGCACGTCGATTCATTTCTTCAACCAATTGCCAGGCTTGTCTGTAGGCCATCTTCATTTCTTTTGCGGCATTGGTAATTGAACCTGTTTTGCGAATGTTTTCTAAAAGCCAGATTTTTCCAATTCCCAAAAAAGGACCGTCTGCCTCCTCAATCCAAAGTCGAACTTCAATTGAATATTTTTTAGGGGTACTCATTAACATCTAGATTAGTGACTATGTAAAAATAACTGTTTTGTTCTGATAATGTTTTTCTTATGATTAATTTTTTTAAAACAAGAGAACAGCAACGGTTCATTTAGAAAGTAAGTAAGGGTGGTTTTATTTTGTCACAAATAAGTATTTTGCTTTTTTATTTGTTTGTCAGTGAAATAGCTTTGGTACAATCTACAATAAATGTAAATTTGCGGCTTAATTAATTTAGTGAAAAGCTTAGAACCTTAGTAACTTAGAATCTTAGTCACTTAGAAATGAAATACAATCCAAACGAAATTGAAGAAAAATGGCAAAAATATTGGGCTGAGAACCAAACTTTTGCAGCAAAAAATAATTCTGAAAAACCCAAACATTATGTGTTGGATATGTTTCCTTATCCTTCAGGAGCAGGATTACACGTAGGACATCCTCTGGGTTATATTGCTTCAGATGTTTATTCTCGTTTCAAAAGGCATCAGGGTTTCAATGTTTTGCATCCAATGGGGTACGACAGTTTTGGATTGCCGGCAGAACAATATGCGATTCAAACCGGGCAGCGTCCGGAAGATACCACACGTGTTAATATTGATGGTGGAGTAGATAAAGAAGGAAAACAAATAGCAGGATATAGAAAACAGTTGGATAAAATTGGATTTTCATTTGATTGGAGCCGAGAAGTGCGAACTTCAAATCCGGACTATTATAAACATACACAATGGATTTTTATCCAGTTGTTTAATTCCTGGTATAACAAGAATGTTGACCAAGCAGAAGATATAACAACTTTAGTTGCTCTTTTTGAAAAAGAAGGAAATGTAAATGTAAATGCAGTTTCTGATGATAACATTGGAACTTTCTCAGCTGAGGAGTGGAATGCTTTATCGGCTGACCAACAGGAGAAAATCCTTTTGCAGTACAGATTGACTTATTTGGCAGAAACAGAAGTAAACTGGTGTCCTGGTTTAGGAACAGTTTTAGCCAATGATGAAATCGTAAACGGTGTTTCAGAACGTGGTGGATTTCCGGTAATTCGTAAAAAAATGACGCAATGGAGTATGCGAATTTCAGCTTATGCAGAGCGCTTGCTTCAAGGTTTAAATGAAATCGACTGGAGCGAGTCTATCAAAGAATCGCAAAGAAACTGGATTGGAAAATCGGTAGGCGCAATGGTTACTTTTAAATTGAAAAATCACGATGAAGTAATTGATGTTTTCACAACTCGCCCTGATACTATTTTTGGAGTGACTTTTATGACTTTGGCACCGGAACATGATTTGGTGGCTAAAATTACAACACCGGAACAAAAAGAGGCAGTTGAGGCGTATATCGAGAAAACAGCAAAACGTTCCGAGCGCGAGCGTATGGCTGATGTAAAAACCATTTCGGGAGTATTTACAGGGGCTTATGCAGAACATCCATTTACGAAAGAACCAATTCCGGTTTGGATTGGGGACTATGTTTTGGCCGGATACGGAACAGGTGCTGTAATGGCAGTTCCTTGCGGAGATGAGAGAGATTATGCTTTTGCGAATTTCTTTAAAGGTCAGAACGGAATGCAGGAAATCAAAAATATTTTTGCCAACGTTGATATTTCTGAAGCTGCTTATGGTTCGAAAGACAATGTGGAGATCTCAAATTCTGATTTCCTAAACGGATTAAATTATAAAGAAGCTACTCAGGCTGCTATTACGGCGTTAGAAAAATTAGGACAGGGAATTGGGAAAACCAATTACCGTTTGCGTGATGCAGTTTTCTCCCGTCAGCGTTATTGGGGTGAGCCATTCCCGGTTTATTATGTGAATGGTCTTCCAAAAATGATTGATACGGAGCATTTACCAATTATTTTACCTGAAGTAGAGAAATATTTGCCAACCGAAGACGGTTTGCCTCCATTAGGAAATGCAGCAGTTTGGGCTTGGGACACCACAAATAATAAAGTTGTCAATACAGATTTAGTAGATCATGCAGCGATTTTTCCTTTAGAATTGAATACCATGCCAGGTTGGGCAGGAAGTTCATGGTACTGGATGCGTTATATGGATGCGCACAACGAAACCGAGTTTGCAAGCAAAGAAGCATTAGCGTACTGGGAAAGTGTTGATTTGTATATTGGAGGAAGCGAGCACGCCACCGGACACTTATTATATTCTCGTTTCTGGAACAAATTCTTAAAAGACAAAGGTTTTGCTCCAACCGAAGAACCATTCAAAAAACTGATCAATCAGGGAATGATTTTGGGAACGACTGCCTATGTTTATAGATTAGAAGGAACGAACACTTTTGTGTCTAAGAATAAAATTGGAGATCAGAATGTGCAACCGCTTCGTGTGGATGTTAATTTTGTAAACTCTTCAGATGAATTGGATGTAGAAAGATTTAAAAACTGGAGAGAAGATTTTAATACGGCAGAATTTGTTTTTGACGAAAACGGAAAATATATCGTCGGACGTGAAGTCGAGAAAATGTCGAAATCGTATTACAATGTAGTAACTCCGGATGATATTTGTAATGAGTACGGAGCCGATACCCTACGTTTGTATGAAATGTTTTTAGGGCCATTAGAGCAGGCAAAACCTTGGAATACGGCTGGTATTTCGGGAGTATTTGGTTTCCTTAAAAAGTTATGGAGATTGTACTTTGATGATAATGGTTTAATCGTAAACAACGACGAACCAACAAAAGACAATTTAAAATCATTGCACAAAACCATTAAAAAAGCGGCAGATGACATCGAGAGTTTTTCTTTCAATACCTCTGTTTCTCAGTTTATGATTTGTGTGAATGAATTGTCTGCGCAAAACTGTCATTCGAGAGCTATTTTGGAGCCGTTAGCGATTTTAGTTTCGCCTTATGCACCGCATATTGCAGAGGAATTATGGCAGCAATTAGGAAATACAACTTCGATTTCAGAAGTTTCTTTCCCGGTTTTTGAAGCGAAACATCTGGTAGAAACAAGCAAAGAATATCCGGTTTCTTTCAACGGAAAAATGCGTTTCACCATCGAATTGCCTTTGGACTTAACCAAAGAGCAGATCGAGGAAATTGTCATGAAAGACGAAAGAACTTTACGTCAATTGGATGGGAAAACACCAAATAAAGTGATTATTGTTCCCGGTAAAATTATTAACCTCGTAGGGTAATAATTTTAATTTTCAATATTTTAAAATTCCAAATTCCAACTTTTGTTGGGGTTTGGGATTTTTTTTGCGCTTATTTTTCAGCCACAAATTGCACAAATTTTGAATATAGAAATTTCAAATTCCAATTTTTGTTAGGATTTGGGATTTTTTTTGTCATTTCGACTGAAGGGAGAAATCACATCAGTTAATCGACAAAGATTGTCGGCTTAGTTTGCGGAGTTTCTTGTGTGATTTACTTCGTCAATCGCTATCGCTCGAGTATCCTTTGTTGAAAGGATGAAAAAGCTAGGGGTGAGTTTTTTTTTAAAACAGCTCCAGCGGAGCAAAATATTTATAGCAAATGTAATTTTCCGGTATCAAGAAGCTCCGGCGGAGCGGAATATAAATATTTGAGACAGCCTCGTTTTATAGTTTTTTTGTATGGACCGGAATTGATATTGTGGTGTGAAAAGATATTTTTTTATCCAAAAACAATAATTGTTTGTGGAGTATCTGAGCCCTTGTAAAGATTGGGGTTTAGGCCTATAGATGAAGGTTGAAATTTGGAATTTGGAAATTAAATTTTATTTTTTTTTAAAACGATTTGTAACATTTTGAAACATCTCGTATCCAAAAGGCGAATTTAACTAATAAACCATTTAACAACTTAAATCTATTAAAAATGAAAAAGTATATCATCTTAGTTATCGCCTTATTGTTTTCAGCAGTATGTTTAAATGTATTTGCACAAACAAAATCATATCCGTTCGAAGTTCTTAAAACCGGAAAAGGAAAACAAGCCGTTGTATTTATTCCAGGATTTGCATCTTCCGGAGATGTGTGGAAGGAAACCAGAGCCAATTTAGAAAAAGATCACACTTGTTATACACTTACCATGGCAGGTTTTGCCGGAGTGAAACCACAGCCAAATGCAAGCTTCAAAAATTGGGAAACTGAAATTGCAGACTTCATCAAAACAAATAAAATCGAAAAGCCAATTGTAATTGGTCACAGTATGGGCGGAGGATTTGCATTGGCTTTGGCAGCAGATTATCCGGAATTGATCGGTAAAATTGTTGTAGTAGACGCGCTTCCGTGTATGGCTGCTCTGATGGACCCTAATTTTAAATCAAAAGAAAATAACGACTGTTCGTCAATGGTGAATCAGATGACGGCTATGACGGAGACTCAGTTTTTAGACATGCAGAAAAAAACAATGCCAAGACTGGTTCAGGATGCTTCAAAAATTGATATGATAGTAGACTGGAGTGTAAAATCAGACCGAAAAACATTTGCCGAAATGTATTGCGATTTTTCTAATACTGATTTAAGAGAAAAAATCTCACAAGTAAAATGCCCATCATTGATTTTACTGGAGTCATATTTTGTAAATTTAAAACCTGCTATTGAAGGACAGTATCAAAATTTAAAAAATGCTAATTTTCAATATGCCGCTAAAGGGTTACACTTTATTATGTATGATGATGCAGCGTGGTATTTAAATCAGGTGAATAATTTCGTAAAATAGTACTAATGGAATTTGAAGTTATCTATAAAACGTATTGGGATAGGATTTTCAGGCTTTGCATGGGTTTTGTTAATGATTATGATATTGCTCAGGATTTGGCTCAGGAGACTTTTGTTATTGTCTGGCAAAAACTGGACACTTTTAGAAGCGAGTCGGGCATTGGAACCTGGATTTTTAGGATAGCTTCTAATAACTGTTTGCGGCAAATAGAAAAAGAAAAGCGTTTTCTTAAATCAGATCTTCCAGTGAATTTGCAGGAAGAGAAACAACAATCGTTAGAACCGCAAATCCAGTTTTTGTACCAGTGTATTGCTGAATTGCCTGAAACGGAACGTATTATTATTTCGCTCGAACTTGAGGAAGTAAAACAGGCTGAAATTGCCAAAATTGTGGGGCTTTCGGAAGCAAATACAAGAGTGAAAATTCACAGGATAAAGGAAAAACTGACTCAAAAATTTAAGGAAAATGGACCAAAATAACAATATAGATTTCAAAGATTTGTGGAAAAAACAATCCGTAAGTCAGCCCGATATGAAAGATTTATTGGGGAGATTGAAAGAATTTAAAGCAGCCGGCCTTCGCCATCTGTGGATTACTAATATTTTGCTTTTGGCAACTACTGCATTTATTCTTTTTGTCTGGTACTACTATCAGCCGGAATTTATTTCTACCAAAATAGGAATTGTACTGGTGATTGTGGCCATGGTAATGTATGTTGGTGTTTATAATGGATTATTGGTCGGTTATAAAAATATTGATACCACGCAATCCAATCAGGAGTACCTGCAGCGATTGATTCTAATCCGAAAAAAACAGCAGTTTATGCAGTCGACGATTCTAAGTTTGTACTTCATTTTATTGGGTGTCGGGATTGGTTTGTATATGTATGAGTATACTTTGAGAATGTCCCTTGTTTATGCGTTGCTAACGTATGGAGTGGTATTGCTTTGGATAGGAGTGAACTGGTTTTACATTCGTCCGAAACAAATTAAAAAACAACAAGCAAAAATCAACGATCTGATTGGGAGATTTGAAGAAATCAATAAGCAATTGGAGTTGTAGAGAAAATTTTTAGCTTTTGTAAAGTCACTTGAGGAATACCCTGACGCTAAAATGTCAAAATGACATTTTTTGAATTTGGTTCAGAATTTGCGGTTTGTACTGTAAATTTAGTAATCAATCAAAAAAAACAAAGATATGGGAAGTGGATATTTAATTCTTGCCGGAGCAATTATGTTGTTCAGCTGGATAGTGAGTTCAAGACTCAAGAGTAAATTTGAGCAGTATTCTAAACTGCAATTAAGAAATGGAATGAGTGGTGCTGAAATCGCCGAAAAGATGCTGGCTGATCATGGTATTAGAGATGTTCGAGTTATTTCGACACCTGGTCAGTTAACCGATCACTACAATCCTGCAGATAAAACCGTAAATTTAAGCGAGGTGGTTTACAACGAACGCAATGCGGCTGCGGCTGCGGTGGCTGCGCACGAGTGTGGTCATGCGGTGCAGCACGCTGTTGGTTATGAGTGGTTGACAATGCGCTCCAGATTGGTACCGATTGTAAGTGTCGCATCTAATTATGTACAATGGATTTTGTTAGCCGGAATTTTAATGATCAGAACCTTTCCGGGGCTATTGCTGATCGGAATTATCATTTTTGCTGCAACAACTTTATTTACAATTATTACGCTGCCGGTAGAGTATGATGCAAGTAACAGAGCATTGGCTTGGTTGGAAAATAAAAATATGCTGACGCAGCAAGAGCAAGCCGGAGCTAAGGATGCGTTGAAATGGGCAGCAAGAACCTATGTTGTTGCCGCTATCGGATCAATCGCAACCTTGTTGTACTATATCTCGGTCTATTCCGGAAGTAGAAGGAATTAATGAGGTAATTTGTCAATTAGATAATTTTTGATAGAGACAAGACCCGACAGGTTTTTAAAACCTTTCGGGTCTAATTGTTTATAAGGGTAGAAGAATTATCTAATTATTTCATTCTCTAATTGATACATTAAAGAGCTTCTAAAGTTGAATTTGCCTGTCGATTTGCTGATCCAGGGAAATAAAGGTTTCTGTTCTGGAAACGCCTTCTATTGCCTGAATTTTAGTATTTAGAAGCTGCATTAAGTGTTCGTTATCGCGACAGATGATTTTAATCAATACCGACCAGTTTCCTGTGGTGTAGTGGCATTCTAAAACTTCAGGGATTTTTTTTAAATCTTTTACAGCTTCGGAGTTTCTGGAGGCTTTGTCCAGATAAACACCAACAAAGGCCATGGTGTTGTATCCCAATACTTTTGGATTAACGGTGAATTTAGAGCCTGAAATAACACCGGATTGTTCCAGTTTTTTCAATCGCTGATGAATCGCAGCTCCGGAAATACCTATTTTATTAGCAATTTGCAAAATGGGTTTTCGCGCATCGTCCATCAGGTAACGCAGGATTTCTTTGTCGATACCGTCAATTTCAATAATAAGGGAGTTGATCTTCATTGGAGTTTTGATTTGAAACTAAATTTAGTTATTTGGTTGTAGTTGTAAATCAAATGTACTCAAAATGATTTGAAAAATAAAATTCCAATCTTTGAAATTCCAAATTCCAAATGGAAACTGAAAATGCTGCTTGTTTTTCTTTGTTAGAGTTTTAGTGATTTAACAAAGATTGGGGAGAGGATTGTTTTTTAAAAGAAAAATTCCAAATTTCAACTCTATGGTTGGAATTTGGAATTTTAAAAATTATTATTTTCTAAAAGGATTATTTTCCTTTGTTTGCTTCTGCAATATATTTCTCTAAAGCCATCGTCATCGAAGGTGTTTCAGGAGTTGGGGCAAGAATATCAATTCTTAAACCATGATCAAGCGCTTCTTTTTGAGTTGTGCTTCCAAAAACAGCAATTCTGGTATCGTTTTGTTTAAAGTCAGGAAAGTTTTTAAACAATGATTTGATTCCGGTTGGACTGAAGAAAGCCAAAACATCATAGTAAACATCAGCCAGATCAGACAGATCGCTCATTACTGTTTTGTAAAAAACAGCTTGTGCCCAATCTACTTTCAGATTGTTTAATGTTACGGGTGCATCAGCGTTTAACTGATCAGACGCCGGTAAAAGGAATTTTTCGTCTTTGTATTTTTTGATAAGCGGCGATAAATCTGCAAAGTCTTTTGCTCCCACGTAAATTTTACGCTTTCTATACACAACATACTTTTGCAGGTAGAATGCAACAGCTTCAGATTGGCAGAAATATTTCAATCCTTCAGGAACTTTATAACGCATCTCATCTGCTACTCTAAAAAAATGATCCACCGCATTACGGCTCGTCAAAATGATTGCAGTATAATGATTAAGATCGATTTTCTGTAATCGGATCTCTTTTGCATTAACCCCTTCCACATGAATAAATGGTCTGAAATCAATTTTTATTTTGTGTTTTTGTTGGAGCTCAAAGTAAGGAGAATTTTCCACTTTAGGTTCAGGCTGTGACACCAAAATTGTTTTCACTTTCATATTATAAACATTTACTAAGCCGCCTGTTTTGTAATCCAATAATACAGGAAATAATAAGGGGCTATTTCAAGAGCGCAAAGATATAAAATAAAATAAAATAACTTGCTGATTATTGCATTTTGATACGTTTTTATTGAAATAAAATAAGAGTACAGGCTAATACACAGCGAAATGGCGATTATTGCCAGGGGTACAATCTTAGGAATATTGTCATAATAAAACAAAACAGCATTAATAGGAAGGATTAAAACGCCTATATAAGTCCTGTAAGTTACTTTTTGTAAGTTAAAAAGTTCTGCAAATTCGTCAATGTTGAATGAAGTGGCTACAATTTTTTCAATTAAAAATTTTCCCAGAATAAAGTAAAGTAAAAAGGTAGCCAGCTGAATGAATAAAATCCAGTCTGTTTTCGATGCATATCCAAAAATGTGCATGGTAAGCTGGATGAAAAAAGCATACGAAACAACTTGTACAAAAAACAAACCAACCGTAAAACTGCTTCTTAAATGATTGTTGTCGCGATAGATTTTAGCATACTTGTCAGAAAAAATAAGCTTACTGAATTCGCTAAATCGGGTTTCGTAAGCTGATTTAGTCATGGCAACAACAGCAAAGGTCAACACGAATAAAAGTGTTGCCCAGTCTTTGTTTTCCAGAATTCGGGGGTGAAGTTGTTCAATCATAGCGATGCAAAATTAGTAATTTTTTGTATCAATAGTTTTATTATATATTTATTATGAATCAAATGCTATAAAAAGTTTACTTTTGCGGTGAAATTACTCAGAAAAATGAATGATTGTATTGTCATAATCCCCACTTACAACGAAATCGAAAATATTGAAAGCATAGTTAGAGCTGTACTTTCGCAACACAAACCTTTTCATCTTTTAATTATTGATGATAATTCGCCTGACCACACTGCCAATAAAGTAGTCGCATTACAGGAAGAATTTCCGGAACGGTTATTTTTAGAAAAAAGAGCTAAAAAATCCGGTTTAGGAACTGCCTATGTCCATGGTTTTAAATGGGCGTTAGAACGTCAGTACAATTTCATTTTTGAAATGGATGCTGATTTCTCTCATAATCCAAATGATCTTGAGAAATTGTTCGATGCCTGCCATTTTGGTGGAGCAGATTTAGCGATTGGTTCCCGATATGTAACAGGTGTAAATGTGGTGAACTGGCCCTTAAGCCGTGTTCTGATGTCGTATTTTGCTTCGGTGTATGTGAAATTTATTACAGGAATGAAAATTCACGACGCAACAGCAGGTTTCGTTTGTTACAAACGAGAAGTGCTGGAAAAAATCAATCTCAACAAAATTAAATTCGTGGGTTATGCGTTTCAGATTGAAATGAAGTACAGAACCTATTGTGCTAAATTTGAAATTAAAGAGGTTCCGATTATCTTTACTGACAGAACAAAAGGAGTTTCTAAAATGAGCAATGCCATTATCAAAGAAGCTATACTGGGAGTGATTTCACTTCGATTGAAAAAACTAGTCAATACTTTATAAAGCTATGAAAATAAATAGGGTTCTAATAAAAAATGCCAAAATTGTAAACGAAGGATCTATTTTTGAAGGAGATGTTTTAATCGAAAACGATCTGATTGTTGAAGTGGCAGACAGCATCAGTTTAAAAACATCCGATTGTAAAGTAATCGATGCCGAAGGGAATTATTTAATTCCGGGGGCTATTGATGATCAGGTTCATTTTAGAGAACCGGGACTAACACACAAAGGAGATATCGAGTCAGAGTCAAGAGCTGCGGTGGCTGGAGGGATTACATCTTTCATAGAGCAACCTAACACAGTTCCGAATGCTGTAACTCAGGAAATATTAGAAGATAAATATCAGGTTGCAGCAGTGAAATCATTTGCGAATTATTCGTTTATGATGGGGGCAACTAATGATAATCTGGAGGAAGTTCTAAAAACAAATCCGAAGAATGTTGCCGGAATAAAGATCTTTTTAGGATCTTCAACAGGAAATATGCTGGTAGATAATGAGGCAGTTTTAGAAAAGATTTTTTCAAGTACTCCGCTATTAATTGCGGTACACTGTGAGGACGAAACGACGATTAAAAATAATTTACAGCTGTACAAAGAACAATATGGTGATGATATTCCGGTAACGGCACATCACTTAATTCGCAGTGAAGAGGCCTGTTATATTTCTTCTTCAAAAGCGGTAGCACTAGCGAAAAAAACGGGAGCTCGTTTGCATATTTTTCATCTTTCGACTGCGAAAGAAATGGAATTGTTTACCAATAAAATTCCACTTGAAGAAAAGAAAATTACTGCCGAAGTTTGTGTGCATCACTTGTGGTTTACAGACGAAGATTATAAAACCAAAGGGAATTTTATTAAATGGAATCCTGCGGTAAAAACAGCAGACGATAGAAAAGCATTGTGGGAAGCTTTAAATGACGGACGTATTGATGTAATAGCAACCGATCATGCGCCACATACTAAAGAAGAAAAAATGCAACCTTATGTGAATGCTCCATCTGGCGGTCCGCTTGTGCAGCATGCGGTTGTAGCGATGTTTGAAGCGCATCATCAGGGGAAAATCAGCGTGGAGAAAATTGTGGAGAAAATGTGCCACAATCCGGCTAAGCTTTTCAAAATAGAAAAAAGAGGTTTTATCAAAGAAGGTTATTTTGCCGACTTAGTGATTGTAAACCCAAGTTTGCCATGGAGTGTGAAACCTGAAAATATTTTGGCAAAATGCGGATGGTCGCCTTTTGAGAATTTTACTTTTAAGTCGAGAATTACACATACTTTTGTAAACGGTGAAATGGTTTACAATAACTTTAAAGTAAAAGACATTCGCGCAGGAAAACGTCTATTGTTTGACAGATAAAAAGCTGATATGAAAAATTTTATAGTGATAATATTGGTGTTGTTTCTTTCTGTAAGTTGTAAAAAAGAGCTGGTAAAGCAGCCTGCAAAGCTTATCGAGAAAGATAAAATGATTGATATTATGTATGATTTGTCTATCCTTGAAGCTATGAAATACCAGCACCCGGTTTCGGCAGATTCAGTTGAAACCAGTCCTACTGCTTTTATTTTAAAAAAATATAAAGTGGATAGTGTGCAATTTTCACAAAACAACCGTTACTACGCTGCCGATTATGAGAATTATAAAAGCATATTCGATGAAGTAGGAAAGCGTCTGGCTGTCAACCAAAGAGCTACAGATTCAATTGTGAAAATTGAAGAAAAGAAAGCAGCAAAAGAAAAGAAGAAACCTATAGTTAAAGATACGATCAAGAACAAGCTGAGTAAGACGAGCTTGGATTCTATCCGAAAAACAACACGATTAAAGAGATAGTTAAAGTCTCGAAACATCTTTTATGTACGCATGTACATCCTGAAAAACCGTTCCTCCCAGAGCGGTTTTTATTTTTTCATTAGAATATAAATTACTGGAATAAGAAGCCTTTGCAGTTGCTTTTGTCAGGCGTCTTTTTTGAAAAAACAGAGTCGAAAAAATTCCGTCGGCAATCCAAAGGAAATTCATGAATAAGGGCGTGGCATGAATGGTTGGTCTTTTTACTTTTAAAGCATCGGCAATAGTATTCAGGATGTCCTTAAAAACAATATTATCGGCAATTAAGGTAAAGCGTTCGTTTTTAATGTCACTCTTCATTAACACGTCAGCTATTTTTATGACATCCGTTATGGTGACAAATCCGGTACTTCCAAGAGTGTAAAAAGAAAGACCGTTTGCAACTTTTGCATAAAGCTCTGCGCTTCCTTGTACGTGAGTTTTGTTTTTTGGAATTGGCCCTAAAATAACACCCGGATTTAAGATGATTACATCTAAACCTTCCTGTAAACCGCGCCAGACTTCCATTTCGGCTCCGTATTTAGAAATCGCGTAATCACTATGAGGTTTTTCGGGATTCCAGTCTGTTTCTTCAGTAATGTAAGTTTCATGAGCTGCTAAATCACCTAAAGCAGCGATAGAACTTATAAAGCAGAATTTTTTTACGTCTTTGGCAATAGAAAAATTAACCATATTGGCGGTTCCTTCGATATTGGTTTTTCGAAGCAGCTCTTCGTCTTTTGGATCAAATGAAATTAAAGCAGCACAATGGTAAACGTAATCAATACCTGAGAACGCAGTTTCCAAAGAGGGAACATCCAGGATATCGGCTTCAAGCCACTCTATTTTTTCAAACAGATCCACTTTTTTGTACAACTCAAAAACCGATTTGGTTTTTTGAATGTTATTTTGAGTTCTGTAAATAGCCCGAACGTTTTCTCCATTCTCAATCAGATGAAGTAATAAATGTGCGCCAACTAAACCTGTACCTCCAGTTACTAATACCATTTTGTAAAGATAACTTTTTGTTTTTAAGGTGCAAAGACTCAAAGGTGCAAAGGCTTGATTTTGCTATCAGCAATTGTGATCTTCCCTTTGTTACTAAGAATTTTGATGTTGAAATTGCTTTTTACCATTGATATTGAAACTGCTTTTTGTCATTGCCATTGTCATTGATTATATTTGCACAAATTATTTTAAAAATGAAGAATCTAGTTGAAGAATTAAAGTGGCGCGGGTTATATCATGATAGCATGCCAGGAACGGAAGAACAATTGCTAAAAGAGGTAACTGCTGCTTATATAGGTTTTGACCCAACAGCAGATTCGCTGCACATTGGCAGTATGGTTCAGATTATTTTATTGGTTCACTTAAAGAATTTTGGACATCAGCCTATCGCTTTGGTAGGAGGTGCAACCGGTATGATTGGTGATCCATCGGGGAAATCTGATGAAAGAAATCTGTTGAACGAAGAAACTTTGGCTAAGAACGTTGCCGGTATCAAAAGTGTTTTGTCGCGTTTTCTTGACTTTAATTCAAAAGAAGCAAATGCTCCTGTTATGGTAAACAACTATGACTGGATGAAGGAATTCTCATTTATTGATTTTGCACGTGAAGTTGGAAAACGTATCACGGTAAATTATATGATGGCGAAGGATTCCGTTAAAAAAAGATTTGCCGGAGACGGTGTAGGAATGTCTTTTACAGAGTTTACCTATCAGTTAATTCAGGGTTACGATTTTTATCATTTATATAAAAATAACAATTGCGTACTTCAAATGGGAGGTTCGGATCAATGGGGAAATATCACCACCGGAACGGAGTTGGTACGCAGAATGGGCGGAGAGAGTGCAAAAGCTTTTGCATTGACAACGCCATTGATTACAAAAGCAGACGGATCTAAATTTGGAAAATCTGAAGGTGGAAATGTTTGGTTGGATACTGATAAAACCTCAGTGTATAAATTTTACCAGTTTTGGGTGAATTCAACTGATGTTGATGCAGAGAAATACATCAAAATCTTTACGTTTTTAGATAAAGAAACGATTGATGCTTTAATCGAAGAGCACAGAACAGCTCCGCATTTAAGAGTTTTACAAAAGAAACTGGCAGAAGAAATTACCATTTTTGTTCACTCTGAAGAAGAATTGGAAAAAGCAATTCAGGCGTCGAATATTTTGTTTGGAAATTCTACAGCCGAAGATTTGAAAAAACTGGATGAAGCTACTTTTTTGGAAGTTTTTGACGGTGTTCCTCAGGCTGAAATCGCAAAAGCCGATTTAGAAAACGGTTTGGAGATTATTACGGTTTTAAACGAGAAAACGGGTTTCTTTAAATCAAACGGAGAAGCAAGACGTGCCTTAACCGCAAATTCGATCTCGGTGAACAGAGAAAAAATAAAAGAAGATTTTGTCTTAACTGCAAATGATTTAATTAATAATCAGTTTGTGTTATTACAAAGCGGAAAGAAGAATTATTTTGTGATTCGAGTGGTTTAGTTTTTAAACTAACGAAAAGATAAGTTAAAAGCATCCTGATACAGGATGCTTTTTGTATGAATGGGCTTTTTTATTTTTTGTAGATCTTTCGTGTTGTATCATTAGATTTAATGATATAGAAATCATTTTTTAAGGATTGCAGTAATTCGTTTTCTTCTTGTTTTGAGTGTACTTCTTTCGTTAAGATCTTTTCTCCTTGGAAATTATAGACTGTTATAGTATAGTTTTCTGGTATATCGTCAGTTTCTAATTTTGTTGCTATTGATTTTTTTCCAGAAGGATTATAGAAAGTTACAGGTATAACTGTTACATTATTATTTTCATTTGATTCGGTATTTGTTTTAGAATCGTCAACAACCATAAGAATGTTCCAGTTATTGTTAAATACAGTACTAATATTGCCAAAATCTGAGGGGAAGATAGTCCCGCCTGGTACTACAAGCAATTCTCCTGCGTTAATGGCATTTACGGTTATAGCACTTCCGTTTGATTTTAAATCTGATGTATCGAGTGTCGTATCGGAGGACAGGTAGAATCTTATATTTGTTGCTGTTGATGCGGCATTTCCTATGTTTTTGATAGATATTAGTGATGGCCTAATTGACCCGGATTGATTGTCGACCCTATGTCTTTTTTTTAATTCACTTAAAGTAGAAGTGCAATCAAAACAATCACTATAAACTAGTGTATTATTTGAATCGATAATTAAATCAGGTTTTCCTATCGGAGTTGGTGTTGGTGTTGGTGTTGGCGTTGGGGTCGGAGTTGGCGTTGTAGGGGCTGTTCCTTCTTTTATAGTTATTCTGTATGTTGATGAGGCGATGTTATTATATTCGTTGAAATCTTCACTGTTTGTGGTTACAGCGGTTAAATAGTACTTACCGGCAATAGCATTGTAGGGAATGTTGTAGACCATTGGGAAGTTATGGGATGTTTTTGGATCTGAAGGTGCAGGTGCATCTGTAGGATTCTGACCAACAGCATATAGTTTAATGTCGTTGCCACTGAGAAAGTTTCTTGATGTCGTGAGGTATAATGTATATGCAGTAGTCGCGTTTTGAATTTTTGTGCCAATATTTCGTACTCCGAAATAAGCAATTTTGTTGCTTGTTCCACGGTAATAATTACCATCGTCCTGATATGGAGTAACATGTACAGCTTGCAGATCGGGTTTTTGACAATTGAATAAAACAAGGGAAAATTGAGAATTGCTATCTGTTGAATCTACTTCGTAATCTGCATCTCCGCTTTCTACACTAGCTCCATCAATTAAATAAAAATTAGGGCCTTTTCCAAAATCCATAAAACAAATGTCACCAGAAGATAACGGTTTTTCTATTTTAATATTTACCATTTCTCTGGTACTATTAACTGTTAACTTTGAGCAAAAGTTATTTTGAGCTTCTTGTAATGTTGATCCTAATAAAATTGGTCTTATATACTTTTTAGACAATGAAGAGCATAAGTCAGTAATTGGAGCGCTAAAATCAGGTGGGGTGTCAACTTCATCTCCCATGTCAGCACCAGAATCTCCTGCATAAGTAACTTTGTAATACCTTGTGCCGAAGTTGCCGTAGTTTAGGCCTAAATCTGCTTTGTAAATTTTACCAACTTCCAATTTAAAATTTTGTCTTAAATTTACTTCTCTAATTCCTACGGGAGGATAATGCTGGGTGCATTCAACAGCAATAGCCCATTCTATAGTAGTGCCTAAATCTTGGAGTTCGTGGTATCTATAATTTGGATTCTGTGACCTGCTTGTAAAGCTAAAAAGGATAAAAACTAATAGGGTAATTTTTTCATAATTTAATATTTAAAAAGTTACAGTGAAAGTAATTTTTAAATATTTGTGTAGTATTTTTTCTACATTAACAATAGGTTATTAAATTAGGTATTTTTTTACATTGAATTTAATGATAAAATAGCAGTAGTATTATGGCAAATTTTGTTTACAAAACCATCAAATTGCAGCCACGAATATCAGAATTATCAAAACGTCCCAATAGCTCGAAAGAGTTGTTGGGATTTTTATTTTAAAGTTCTGATATTAAAAAACGTAATGTTTTTTTATTAAGTTTATTTCCTAAAACTAACCTTACAGATATGATCGGAATTTTATTTATTTACTGGATTTGGAAAGCATTTACAGGCTTAGCTCTTGAATATGATAAGAATAAATGGGGCTATTTTGCGATTGGAATAGTATCGTATTATGGCGGGACTCTTGTTTCAGGATTTGTCGCTGGTTTTTTGAATGTTCTTATTGGTGGTCTTGACAGTGTTGACGATGCAGGGGTTATTAATTCAGGGTGGAATATACTTTTTGTACTTTGTGGAGGTTTGGCCTGCTACGGTGTTTACAAGTTGTTAGAACGCAAAGGAGAAAAAGAAAAAGCCCTTAAGAAAATTGAAAGCATTGACAGCATTGGTCTAACGGAGGAGAATTAGTTTTTTGTTTAATCAATTTTTTACCGATTAAACGATTAACCAGATCAACGATTCAACTTTTACAAAACCATCAGGTTACAGCCACGAATATCAGAATTGTCAAAACGTCCCAATACCTCGAAAGAGTTGTTGGGATATTTTTTGCCTAAATCCTGAGTAGCAATAAAGGAACAGGAATTAATGTTGGCTAAATCGATAACGTTGATTCCTCCGGTTTTTCCGTCTTTAACGTAAGTGAGTGCATCTTCGGGATCACGAACTAAAATGTGCATCCATGACGGACACTCAAAAATACCTTCACCCAGAGAATAAGCTTGTCCCAGAAGTTCGGTCATACCGTATTCCGAGTGAATGGCCGAAACACCGAAACCCGAACAAAGCTGCTCGTGTAATTCCTCACGAATCATTTCTTTTCGTTTGCCTTTCATACCGCCAGTCTCCATAATAATAGTATTCTGAAGATTGAATTGGTGTTTCTCAATCAAATCGAGTAAGGCGTAAGTAACACCAATCAGGATTACATTTTGACCGGATTCGTCTAAAGCGGTTAATTTTTTTATAAGATCGTCGTGATTGTGCAGGTAAAATCCACTCTCAGGCTGATTGGAGAGTTTTATTAAATCTTCGACCATGTAAATTAACGAAGATCCATCGCGCTCGAGATAAGACGGTAAAAGCGCTAAAACAACGTAATCTTCGATATTGCCATAGAATTGTGAAAATCCATTGCGGTAACTTTCTTCGTAAAGACTTACATCGGTCACAATATGTCTGCTGGTAATCATGCCGGTTGTTCCACTGCTGGTAAAAGTTACCTGAGCAGGATCGTTATTAGAAACTACATGATGACTTTTGAAAAACTGAATAGGTAAAAAAGGAATTTGTTCCAATGATTTTACCTGTTGTGGATTTACTTTTAAAAAATCGCAAAAATCACGATAGACAACGTTATTCTCATGTTGAAAACGAAACACTTTTAGTGCTATTTTCTCAAATTGTTTCTGACTCGAAATCGTGAATATATCGTTGGCTGTGATCAAAACTTTTTTTGTGCAAAGATATTGTTTTTAGTGTTTAGTCACAGTATTCAGTCACAGTTTTCAGTTGTCATTTTAGGGTTTCGCAGAAACTGAAAACTGTGACCGCGACTGAAAACTAAAAAAGCTCTAATGAAAATTAGAGCTTTTTGTTTTATCGAATAATGAGCTTTCGTGTTGCTGAAGCATTTTCTTCACTTATTTTGATGATGTAAACGCCTGGAACCAGATCAGAAACGTTTAATTCTCGAGAACTTAAATGTGTTTGAAGTACTTTTTTACCCAGAACATCAAAGATGATAATCTCTTTTTCTAAATCATTTTTAGAGGAGATAGTTACTTTTCCACCAGTTACGGGGTTAGGGTACAAGCTTAAACCCTCAATGGTTGCTACCTGTTGAGGTTTTGGTAATTGCTTACTGTCTTGTGCCGAAACACTAACAGTAAAGAAAAAAGCCAATAAGAAAGTAATATAAAAGTAATTTTTTGCCATCGCGTTATTTTGGTTAGTGTAAATATACAAAAAAAAGTACAAAAATTACACCAAAAAAAACATCCTAAATATTTAGGATGTTTTTAACAGTTTATATTGTAAGTGATTAGAAACCAACTGACCATCCAGCAGCCCATGTTGGAGCTAATACTCCATTTCCAGCTCCGGTAGCAGTAGCCGATTCTGTAACAATAGCACTTACGTTAGCAGAAGAAGCGTCTGTTTTCTTTCCTTTAGTTTTTACAGGTACATCATTAGCAAATAATACATTTGATACTTTTAATGCAGTTCCAACAAAAGCAATAGTTTCGTCGTTTTCAACATCGATTCCGGTTGCCCATGCACTTAAAACTACGTTTGAGATAATAGCTTTAGTTCCTCTTCTTAATTTGATTGCTTGGTTTTCAGCGAAGTTAGCAGCAGCTGCAGTACTTCCAGGTCCAACAAGAGTTAAGTTTGTGATAGTAGGATTAGCGATTGGAGTGAAAGCATATCCGAATTCGAAGTTATCGGCTTCAATTCCTCTGTTTCCTTTTCCGAAGTCTAATTTACCATACCAGTTTTCGTTGATACCATTCCATCCTTCAGTCCAGTCAAATTGATCATCTTCGTTACCGATAGAGATTAAGTTTTTAGTATTTACAGATCCTCCGAAGAATTCGAATCCGTCATCAGCACCGTAGTAAGCTTCAACGTTTTCAACGATTGTTCCTGAACCTACTCCAAAGAATGAGATTCCGTTAAATTCTTTTTCAGAGTTGAAAGCAGCTCCAGCGTATTCAATTCTTAAATATTTGATAGATCCAGAGTTATCAGCAGAGTTAGTTCCACCATAAGTCAATTCAGCAACTTCAGATGTAGCAGTACTAGCACCACCAGTTACACGGTTGATTGGAGCTTTACCACAAATTACTAAACCACCCCATTTACCAGCTTGTTTTACAGAAGCAGTCATGATAACTGGTTTTGCAGCTGTACCGTTTACGTTTATTTTTGCACCTTGTGCAACTGATATATATGCCGCAGTTCCTCCAGTACCTTCAATAACCGTTCCTGCAGGAATTGTTAAAGTTGCTCCGTTTTCTACTTTTATAGCTCCTGTCAATTTATAAGTTTTAGTAGCATCAAGTATTACTTCACCATCAGTGATCTTTCCTTGAAAGTTAGCAGGGTCGGCAACAAACGTCGAAGTAGGTGCTTTTTTATCGTCATCGCTACTTGAACAGCTTGTAAGTAAGCCTCCTGATAAAGCAATAACTGTAACAAAGTTTAAAATTGATTTTTTCATAATCGTTTTAATAATTTTTTTTGTGTGTTTAATTTCTTGATGCAAAGATGGATTAGAAATCCTTTCCGGATGTTAAGCAACCGTGATTGTTAGTTTAATAAAATGAAGCTTTTATATTAACTAAATGTTAACTACTTAACACATTGTTTATAGTTGAAAGAACAAAAAAAGGACAGTACGCAGACTGTCCTTTTTTACTAATTCAATTTATATAGCTTAGAACTCGTAGCTAAATTGTAAGCTTAAGTTTAAACCTTTTTTGTAGCTCAAAACATTTACATCACCAGATTGATTTTCCTGAATTCTGTTAACTGTTGGGTCAAGAATGTTTTTTACAACTAAACCAAGACCATAGTTTTTATTCAGTTTTGCTTTTGCAATGAAATCTAATGAACCAACCGCTTTGTCAACCAAGTCTCCTTTTTCAAGTGTACCAATTGCGTTAACACGGTCAGAGAAATAATTGTAAGCCAAAGTTGTAGTCAGGTTGCTGTTTTTATCATTCCACTCATTGTAGAAAGAGATGTCAGCATTTAGTAAGAAAGGAGAAGCTCCTGTAAATTTACCTGTTGTATTTGTAAAAGTAGTTGGACGTGTTCCTTCAGTTTCTTTCAAAACCTTTTCGTCGTCTAATTGTTGTTTGCTGTACAAATAAGACAAGTTAATACCTCCCGTTAACTTCTTTGTCTGTTCACTGTCAAAGTTAAAAAGTACTTTTTTGTACTCTAATTCAGCTCCGGCTACATATCCATAATCTCCAGAGTTTACATATGAAATATCATTTGTAGAAGAGTTAATGATTACCTCATTAATTGGATTCAAAATGTATTTTCCAAAAGCCGTTACAGAGAAAACTTCGTCACTTTTTGGAAAAACTTCCCATTTTAAGTCAAAGTTGTAATCGTCTGAAGCGTATAAAAATGGATTACCAACTTTAGCCTGTAAAAAGTCCTCATAAATAAAAGGAGATCTTTCTTTGAACTGAGGTAATGTATACGTTTTACTGAATCCTAAACGTAAATTTTGTTTTTCGTTAAGTTCATACTTTAAAACTACACTTGGTAAGAAAGCTGTTTTTTCTAACTTATCGCTTCCTCCTGCAGGATCTAATTGTGTACTCCATTCCACATTTTGTGTGATAACTTCAGCTCTTAATCCTAGTACTGCTGTGAATTTAGGATTGAATTTGTACTCTGTATTTAAGAAACCACCGTTGATCGTTAAATCTCCACCGTAAGTTTGCGGATCCAATGCGTTAGGAACTTCAGGTCCTCCACGGAAAGTTGAAATTGTGAAATAGTTGTTCGCTAAGTTTTGTTGGTTGTAGAATAAATCTAAGTTGTTTGGGTCAACAATATCACCGGTGTGAGATACTGGAAATGTTGTGGTTTTAAGGTTGAATTGAGTAGCCTCAAAATCTCTGTTTTTAAACCTTCCGTTGTATCCTAAAGTGAATTTTCCTTTGAAATCACCTTCGTCATTTTTGTTAAACTTATAGTTTACAGACAAGTTTGCAGCCAATTCGTTTTCTTTTAAGTCCTGAAAGTAACGGTTGTTGTTTGGTGCAGATTGAGAGTTGATTACATAACCACCATTCACTTTGTTCATAGTGTTGTAAGTTCTGTCCGGAATGTTTTGGTTTACAATATTGTAAGAACCTCCCCAGTTCAGTGTACTTCTTTCGCTTAGTTTGTGCTCTCCCAATAATTGATTTACCCACAAAGCTGTTTTTTCGTATTCATTTCTGCGAATATATCCGTTTCCTTCATTGGCAAGATCGACAATGTATCCAGATGACTCTTCTCTCTTTTGTGCAGAAGTATTGATGAATAAAGAGTTGAAGTTGATTTTGTTGCGATTGTTGATTTTGTATCCGGCATTAAACATTCCTGTTGTGTTAGTGCTGTAGGCCAGGTAGTGGTAATCTAAATCTTTTCCGGCAACACCAGCAGCATTTACACTCGCTCTGGCAGTTCCGTTTGTTCTTGACGAATACTCATTTGAGAAAGAAGCAGTTCCAAATACGGTAAGTTTTCCTTCACTTCCAACATTAAACGAATCTCCACCTGAGATTCCGAATGAACCTGCTAAAGGAGTTTTCTTCTCAAATTGAAGCGTGTTGAAATTGTATTGATTCAATGGATTGTTTGGAATTTCAGCTTTACTAAATCCAAAAGCATTTGGGCCTTTTTGCAGGCTAAAGTTGTTTTCACCAAGAGCATTTGTGTTTACTTTTGATTCCACATCAATTTTAAAAAATCCATTTCCTTTGTAATCTTTAGAGATAATATCAACATTTCCTCCAGCAAAATCTCCAAAGAACTTACCGTTGTAAACTTTGTCAATCGATACATATTCGATAATGTCAGTAGAGAAAATATCTAAGTTGATGTTTTTCTTTTCAGGATCGTTTGATGGAATTGGCAAACCGTTCATTGTAGTTGAATTGTAACGGTCCCCTAAACCTCTTACGAAAATATTGTTTGTTCCTTCCTGTTTGGTAATACCAGTCGTTTTTACAACAGCATTGGCAACATCACTAACTCCTTTTTTAGAAAGCTCCTGTGCTCCGATAGATTGTTTAATATCAACAGCATTTTTCTGTTCCAATAGCAGTGCTGATTCTTTTTGTTTGTTTACTGCCGATGATTTTACTACAACATCTTTAAGTGTAAAACTTCCTGACGAAAGTACCTGATTTACAGTAATTGTTTCATTTGCTTTTACAGTAACTGGCTTTTCTACAGATTCATATCCAACGAAACTAAAAATAATGATGTAATTTCCCGGATTTACATTTAAGGAATATTTTCCCTCAATGTCAGTGTTTGCGCTAATGTTTGTTCCCTTTAATAAAACATTTGCAAAAGGTAGGGCTTCATTGTTGGTTTCTTTGTCGGTTAATACACCAGAAATCGTACCTTTGTTTTGTGCGATCGAAATCGTACAGATGAATAATGTGATAAATAGAAATTTTAAATTGAATTTCATTTCAGTGTTGTGTTTAAATTTTTGTGCAAAGAAAAAGACGCTGTGTAAAGTTCATGTTAGCCACTTGTTATGTTTTCGTGTCGCGTAGATTATCAAATTGTTACCAGATTAAATTACCGTTAACCGCAATTTTTAACGGTCGTTTTATTAGTATATTTACCATCTCAAATGAAAATCATCGAATGTATAATAAAGAAAATTTGATGTAAAAATCTCAATTTTTGCTATTTATGAAAAAAACACAAACCAAGATTTTACTAGTTGACGATGAACCAGATATCTTAGAAATCGTTGGCTATAACCTTGCTCAGGAAGGCTACCAGATTGTAACTGCTTCTAACGGAAAAGAAGCAATTGCAAAGGCTCAGAAAGAATTGCCGGAATTGATTATTATGGATGTAATGATGGCAGAAATGGATGGAATGGAAGCTTGCGAACACATTAGAAAAATTCCCGAATTAAATAATGTTATCATAACATTCCTTACGGCAAGAAGTGAAGATTATTCACAAGTAGCTGGTTTTGACGCAGGTGCAGATGATTATATTACCAAGCCAATAAAACCGAAATTATTGGTCTCCAAAGTAAAGGCGCTGTTAAGAAGGTTAAAAGAACAAGAAGTCGTAAGTGATACCTTAAATGTAGGCGGAATAGAGATTAACCGTGAAGAATACAAGATCATTAAAGGTAACGTTGAGATTGCCTTACCAAGAAAAGAATTTGAATTGTTTTACCTGTTAGCCTCAAAACCGGGGAAAGTTTTTAAAAGAGACGAAATTCTCGATAAAGTCTGGGGGAATGAAGTGGTAGTAGGAGGAAGAACGATTGATGTTCATATTCGAAAACTTCGTGAAAAAATTGGAGAAGACCTTTTTAAAACCATAAAAGGAGTGGGGTATAAATTTGAAGTTTAGATTTTTAAGGTGCTGAGGTTCTGAGAAGTTAAGTTACTAAGAACTTTAGTCAGGATCTAAATTCATTCAAATTGTTTTAAAATATTCAATACATTTAAACCATATAAGAATTGAAGTTTATGTAATCTTCATTTTCTTATATGGTTTTTGAGTTATTCCTTTTTTGCTTTTGCCCGAAAGAATAGAACTCAAAAACAGAACTTAATTTTCTTAATCTCTTAATGATCCAATAATTTCAATGAAAATTAATTTTAAAAAAACATACAAATTTGCTGTAAAGTCAGCATTATACATAAGTCTTTTTGCAACAGGATTTGTGATGATTTTGATGTCTTTGTTTTATAAAAACCAATTGAAGTATCAATTTGCATTCGCCATAATCTTTATAATATCCATTTATGCGTTTTCGTTCCTGGTCTTGCAATACCGTGTGGAGCGTTTTATTTACAGAAGAGTCAAGAAGATATACGATGAGGTTTCATTATTAGAGACAACAACATTGATCAATCAGCCTATAACTACTGATATGGAAACGCTTTCACGCGAGGTGAAAAAGTTTGCCACCGATAAAAAGCTGGAAATTGAAATGCTGGAAATCAGGGAGCAATACCGCCGTGAGTTTCTTGGAAATGTTTCGCATGAGCTGAAAACACCTTTGTTTACGGTTCAGGGTTATGTTTCAACTTTGCTGGATGGCGCTATGGAAGATAAGAACATTCGAAAAAAATATTTAAAGCGAGCGGAGAAAGGTGTTGAGCGATTGATTTATATCGTTGAAGATCTGGACATGATCACCAAATTAGAATCAGGAGATCTGGATTTAATCATGAGCGATTTTGATATTGTAGAACTGATTCAAAACGTTTTCGATTTATTGGAGATGAAAGCCGACAAAAAGAAAATTAAACTGGCTTTTGAAAGTAAGAACATTAAGTCAGTAATCATTCGCGGAGATAAAGACAGAATTCAGCAAGTTCTGGAAAACCTGATCGTGAACTCTATTAAGTACGGTAAAGAAGGTGGTTTGACTGAGGTGGGAGTTGTTAACCTAACCAAGAAAAAAGTACTGATCCGTATTAGTGATAATGGTGAAGGTGTTGAAAAACAAAATATTCCGAGACTTTTTGAACGCTTTTACAGAGTCGATAAAAGTGGAACCCGTTCAGAAGGCGGTTCCGGATTAGGATTGGCTATTGTGAAGCACATTATTGAAGCACATAAAGAGAAAGTATATGTAGAAAGTGAGTTCGGAATTGGTTCTGAGTTCTCTTTTACGCTTGAAAAAGCAAATAAAACAGTAAAAGCCGAAGTTAAATAATTGTAAGCTTGTTGGAGTGAAGTGCCGTGAAATCTAGTGTTTTAACACTAATGAAATTTACGTAACCATTTCGAAACAATTCCTTTTTGTTATAGTAACACCTTGTTAATGATATCTTAACATAGGTGATGGATCTTTGCATTCGAAAAATTAAGGGATCAGAAAACAAAAAGAATGAAAATAAGACTAATAGCAATTCTGTTGCTAATTACCTGTGTATCAAAAGCGCAGGATTTAAGTAAAGAAGAGGTAAAAAAAGAAGTAGTACGTCTTCTTGATTCAATCAACAAAGCAAAACTGCCGGATACTGAATCCGAAAAGAATAATGATGAAACGGATAAAGATCGTTGGTACGATAAGATTTCTTTAAGAGGTTATGCACAGATACGATACAACGGTTTGTTTTCTACAAATGATAAAGTATCGTGTGATCAGTGCGACAGATCATGGGGGACAACTTCTACGGCCCCGGATGCAAAAGCAAACAATGGTTTATTTATCAGACGTGCACGTTTAGTGTTTTCCGGTCAGGTTCATCCAAATGTATTTTTCTATTTTCAACCTGATTTTGCGAGTTCTCCGGTTACAGGAGTTCAGAATTTTGTTCAGGTTCGGGATCTATATTTTGACCTTTCTTTTGATAAAAAGAGAGAGTACAGATTACGTGTCGGGCAAAGTAAAATACCATACGGTTTCGAGAATATGCAGTCAAGCGGACAGCGTTTAACTTTAGATAGAAACGATGCGTTGAACAGTGCCATATTAAACGAACGTGATTTAGGAATGTTCTTTTACTGGGCACCGGCTAAAATTAGAGAGCGTTTTGAAATGTTGGTAAAAGATGGTTACAAAGGATCAGGTGATTATGGTGTTTTCGCTTTTGGAGTTTACAATGGGCAGATTGCGAATAGATTAGATGGGAACAGAGATTTGAATGTGGTGGCAAGAGTAACGTACCCATTTGTAATTGGAAGTCAGATTATCGAACCCGGAATTCAGGCTTACGCCGGAAAATGGGCTTTTTCAGGTGAAATTTCATCAGGAGTTAAAGTGAACAATTCGCAGCACGTAAAAGATCAAAGGGTAGGAGCAACTTTTGTATTGTATCCAAGACCTTTTGGAATTCAGACAGAGTACAATATCGGAAAAGGTCCAAGATACAATTCAGTAACTAACGCAGTCGATGAAACAGATCTGGACGGTGGTTATGTATTACTGAACTACAAATTAGATATTAAAAAACAAGTTATTTATCCTTTCGCCAAATTTCAATATTACGACGGAGGGAAGAAATATGAGAAAGATGCCAGAAGTTATGTCGTTAGAGATTATGAATTTGGTATAGAATGGCAGCCTCTAAAAGCCTTTGAACTTACGGCGGAATATGTGATTGCCGACAGAACTTTCCAGGACAGTGCACTTCCTGTGAACAGACAGCAAGGAAACTTATTGCGTTTGCAGGCACAGTTTAACTTCTAGTTTTCATCCTCAAAAACGGTAAACAGAGTATCCCAGTCTATCGTATCGTTAAATTGAGTCAGACCTTTAAACGACTTTACTTTTGAAAGATCTTCAATCGTAAAGTCGTCTTGCATTGCATAAGGTACTAAATTTTCCTTCTGAAGCTTTATGGCCAGATATTCCTGCTCGTATTGCCCCGGGGTTGGAATAAAAAAGGCTTTCTTGCCTAATTTTGCCAAATCCATAACGGTCGTGTAACCGGAGCGGCATAAGACAAATTCACTTTCGTTAAAAGTCTGTTCCAGCTGTTTAGAGTTCATGAAATTATAATACGTAACATTTCCGGCTTGCCATTTGGTTTGTATTTTTTCCACAATACCCTGAACAAACACTACTTTACCTTTATAATTGACAACTTCTTTCTGTAATTTTTCGTCCAAAAAAGTACGCTGAGGTTCAGGTCCTGATAGGATAATCATCAGATCATATACTTTTGGAGTGTCCTTTTTACGCATTCTGCTCAATGGACCAATATATTTTAATTTTAGATCATCCGTTTTAAGATGCCCCAGTTCTCCGGTTAGATTTACCGTGTCATTGGTGTCCGGAACCCAGCACTCTGTGTATTTTTTTATGATATGCTGATGGCATTTACTGGTGAACCAGGTGGTGTTCCCGGTCATGACATTCAATTGATGTGTCATAAATACGGAAGGAACTTTTTTACTGAAAACCCCCAATCGGTTATCCGAAATAATACCGTCTATTCCGTGTTTTTTGATCCAGCTTTTTACGATTTTTTTTTCGTCAAGGATGGCAACAATCATTTTTGGCAGGTTTTTAATCAGCTTCCATTTGAAGTTTTTAGCATTCTTGGCGTATTCGATATGATAAGATGGTAATTCAAGGGTTTGAATGTATGGAAACTCTTTTCGTAACAATGCTAACGCAACACCGTCAGAAGCAATTATCGGGATGTAATTGTTTTCCTGAAGCGCTTTTATAATAGGGATGCATCTTGTCGCATGACCTAATCCCCAGTTTAATGGAGCAACTAAAATTGTTTTGTTCGCAGAATAGTCAATGCTCATAGTGTAACACTTTTTAAAAACGAAGATAAAGAAATATGCTTTTTATGTTATTTGATACGTATTACTAAATTATTAACTCTATAAGGGTCTTCAGCCCATATAATTCGTTGTTTAGGTTTTGGAATTAGTAGTGTTTGGAAGGAAAAGTTACTTGTATGTTAACGAATATTTGGTTTCTCAATAAACAAAAAAAAGGAGTTACTGTAAGTAACCCCTTTCAGATATTGGTAAAAGGAACTTTAATCCTGAATATAGGTTTTGTTTCCATTTTTATTAATGTAGTATTTACCGCCTTTTGGTCCGGTATATACTTTTTTCCCATTGTATTCGCCAGTTACTTTATCGGCTACTTTTGGAGCTTTTTCATTCGTTTCTTTTATTGTTTTCGAAACTGTTTTTTTTGTCAGCAGTGGCATCTTTTTGTGCTGCTTTTGAAGCTTCAGTTGCTTTTGCTGCTGTTTTTGTAGCGTCAGCTTTTACACCGGCGGCTTTTGTGCTTGCCGCTTTGTCAGCAGTTTTTGTTGCTTTGGCAGCTTCACTTTTTGCTTTAGTGGCCTGCTTTTCGGCGGTTTTTTTAGCAGCACTTGCAGATTCTTTTGTGGCTTTTGTTGCTGCATCGCCGGCATCTTTAGCGGCTTTTTTAGATTTTGCAGTTTCTTTTTTAGCATCGGCTGTTGCTTTGTCGGCTTCTGCTTTTTTCTTTTTCGCAGCAGCTTCGGTTTTGCTTTTCGCTGCTTTTGTAATTGACTCTTGTCCATAGAAATTAGAAGACAGAAGAACTACAAAACAAAGTACTAATAATTTTTTCATAATGTTACAAGTTTAAATTCCTACTAAAATTAAACAATTTATGAATATGATTTTCGTAAAGTGTTAAAAATAAGCTCGGAGCTGTACATTTCCGGTGTGAACCACCGAGCCTGTCTCACTTTTTCGTCCCTGATAATTTAAATTCACATCTAAAAACTGTGTGATGTTTTTTTGTAAAAGAAACTTCCACACCAGGTTTTGTCCGGCCTGTAGTCCTTCCAGCATTTGAAATCCTACTGATGAAAATTCATTTCCTCTGAATTTATTCTGGTAAAAAGAAAATTCTCCGTTTACCGTTATTTTTTTCTCTCCCGCAAATGAAAAAGAAGTTCCCAATCGATTTTGAACCAGAGTTTCAAAATTTCCTATCTGATTCTCTTTATTCTGAAATTCAAAAAAGAAATCCAGACTGGTGTTTTTTGAGAACAAGTAACTCACTTTGGGAGCCATTTGGTAGCCCGTGATAGCATAGTTTTTTTCGACAAAATCTTCAGAAACCAGGTCGGTTTTAATCGTTTTGGTAAATAAGTTAAACAGCCAGCTTTTTTGATACAAATGGGTGTATTGCAATTGATGTGAATTGTTTTGAACATTTTGCGATCCAATCGAAAGCAGGTTTTTACCTTTATTGACCAAATAAGTATAGGTAACGGAATGTTTTTGTTTGCCCCGGTTGTAGTACAAACTATTTCTGAAACTCGAATTAAGGCCCAGAATATTTTCTTCTGAAGAATAAAACGGATTCAATTCCAGACGCTCTCCCTGACTTTTTACTTTCCGATCCATAATAAAGGATGTCTGATTGTAAAAATAAGACAGGAGTTTTTTGAAACCGGTTTCGTTCTGCCACTGCAATGGATTTAATGCCACAGATTGGGAGAACCTATTTTGATTGGTTTTGATGTAGACTCGATTCGGCAGAAAGATTCGGATGTATCGAGCCTGATCGGGAAAGGCAGCAATTTCAAATTCTTCGAGTTCCTGAATTCCGTTTCCGTTGTAATCGTTCCAGGTATAAACACCCTGACCCGTCGGAACTTCAATATAGGTAAATTCCTGTTGGGCAATCGTTCCCGAACTGGTTTCATAGGTGGTTCCAATTTGCAATAGTTGATTAAAAAAACGATCGTTATAAAGTATTCTGGAGTTTAACGAAGGTTCATTTTTTCGGGAAGCATCTGTAAAATCCAATTTGCGATAGCTGGCATATACGGCCAGATCCGTTTTCTTATTCTGAATTAATTTTGATTTTAAAAAGTAAGTTTGAGAATTGTTTACATGTTGTAAAAATCCGTTTTGCAAACTATCGTTTCGACGTTGCAAATAACCAATTTCAACAAAAACTTTAGTGCTGTCACCACGGCCAATAAAAGCACCAAACTCTGAAAATCTTTGGCTTAAAGCCGAAAACTGATTAGTGATTTTATTCTTCTGCTGATTGTCTTCAAGCTGCATACTTGCGCCGACCCAGTTTTTACCAAAATGATATTTAGTTCGGGTTTGATTCCGAATAAATTTTGAAGTAGAATTTATAGCATCTGAATTCAGGAAGCTGCCCCTGTTTTCGATCGTCCATTGCTGTAATTTAAAAAGTGCTGTTGAGGTGTGACGCGATCCGGAATAACTTTCGGAGTAATCTAACTTCTCAAATTGATAGGTAAACAATCCAATATTGGAGGTCTCTTTTTTGGCAAATAAATCAAAATTTAGTCCTGTGATCAACATGTTTTGGTTCCCCAAAAGTATCTCGTTTAAATTCCAGTCGCGGTTGAATTCGATATTGTACAAACGCTCAACAGACCTAAAATCTTCCTGAACGAATTGATAGTTTGCAAAGGCATCCAAGGACCAGCTTCGTGTAAAAAGACGTTTTTTGATGTTGGCTTTAACAGCGATACCGTCATTATTAGCATCATCTATTTTAGAGAACAGGTTTTTGTCGTTGTTGCTTACTGCAATCTCAAAGTCTACTAGGGTCTTTTCGTCCGGATTGTATTTTCCTAAAAAGGTCGCTACCTGCAATTTTATAGGTGCGATCAGATTTACAAGTGGTTCGTAATTTCCTTGTAAAATTCCGTTAACAGGAGCTACATATTCATAAATGCGTTCTACCGAATTGTTGTTCTGAATGATGTAATTACCCGTATTGTTTCCGACAAGACTAAATTTTACGTTGTATAAAACAGTGCTCGCATCTTTTGAGTATTCATAAATTTCGACAGAATTGACTAATTTTTTTTGTAAAGTATTTTAGTATCGGCATAGGTGTCTTCATACGCCGAAGGGGCTTTCATTAAATTCGGATCATCTCCGGCCTGGCTTAAAATCTGAACCTGCTCTTTTGAAAGATTCTGCTGCAAGGGCTGATTCTTCATGTCGTTTTCAGAATAGAGATAACCGCCAAAACTCCAGTTTTTGCTTTCGTGAGTTCCGCCTGCGTAGGTCACAAGTCTGTTGTAATTTCGTTCAGAATATTGGTACTCTACATTAATTCGCATTTCGGACGTAATCGTAAAAAGAGAAGTGAAAGTAATTTCACCGGCATTATAGTCGATCACATAATCGTTGTTTTCTCCGCGTTTCAGTAAAACACCATTTACATAAACACGCTCAGAGCCTGAAATTACGAGAACATACAATTCACCATTTTGTCCTTTTAATTTATATGGTCCCTGATTTCCTTCCTGGCCTGTAAAAGTACTTTTGGCATATTGTCCCTTTACAAAAGCCACCGAAGCAAAAATGTTGGTTTTGTTCTCGCCTGTGCCAAAATTAAAATTGGCCGAAAGCCCCTGAACTTTTTTATTGAAATTTAAAAACTGAGTTTTTCTGTTCTCTAAAAAAACATCTCCGGCCCTGATGTTCCAGTCGTCTGTGAAAAGTTCCATGAAGATATTATCAAACTGATCCAGTTTTTGAGAGTAACCGCCATCCTGAAGCGGGATATTGCTGTCTTGTAAGGAGGCCCGTAAACTAATTTTGTCGGATATTTTTCCTGTGATCTGCAAATCCAGATTGGAATTTAGAACTGTATTTTGGTTGTTTCCAACGGTTACCCCTCTTGTAATACTTCCGGATGTATTTAAACCATCAAACGGAGTGACTTTTTTAGCGACAGCATTATCAATTTTATACAGTTTTTCAGTGCCAATGTCGTTGGATACGACCTGATTTGATTTGTATAAGGTATATTCCCTAGTGAGAAAATCGGGGTACTTTAAATAATTGACTAATAAAGTATCACCTGTTGTGACAAGTTTTTCATTGAGGAGTAAAGTACCTTTTTTAAAATCAACTTTATAAAAGGCAGAATCGAGAGGTTCGTTTTTGGTATTGAAAAGCTGAAAGAATCCCGAATTGATACTTACTTCTTCAAGATGAATAGTATCCCGGCTGGCAATTATTTTCCTGGTTTTGTACGATGATACCGTTTCCTGTGCCTGAAGCCCGGAAAACCAGATAAAAATAGTAAGAACCAGTAATTTTTTCAACATAAATACTTTAACTCTCAAAAATCAAAAGTAGTATTTATAATTGGGAAATAAAGAGTCAGTAATTCAGACTAACTCATGATTGATCAGCGTTATCTCCCGCTTCTGATCTGACAGCACATCGTCATAAAAATAGAAAGTGCTAAAACAAGAGCGGTTCCCGTTTTGATCATGCTGCCGGCACGTTCTGAATTGTAAAAGAAGTAGGCCAGATAAAGACAGCTTATAACAGCAATGCTGTATTTGAGTATAAAAAGTTTCATGTTTTTAAGGGTGATTTAAAAATAATAATCAGCTGTTTTGAGCTCAGGTACTAAGAGTTTCTTGTGAAAATTAGTAGTACAGCGATTATTGCTATGGCGGTGCATATTGAATTTGGGGTTGCAAAATTTATGGTCCACCCAAGTTGTTTAATTTTTTTTGGAGGGAACAATCTTTTATCCAGAGGATTGTAATAAAAAAATTCCCAAATCCAATTGTTTGGATCGCGGTTCCAGTTGTTTTGGGTTTCTTTTGTAGGTTTAGTATTGAAATCCATTATTTTAGAGGGTTAAGTTTTTATCAGAGGAGGGGGATTTTGATAAAATGATTTAACTGTTTTTTCTACTAAAGCGATATCCTAATGCTATAATAATGATCAAAAGGCAGAGAAATAAGACTGGTCGGGTCATGGTTTTTTGGGTTTAGTGTTTTTTGGTGTTAATCAAATTCCTGTGCGTGGTTAAGCTCAAGAAATTATTTATTTGTTTTTCGGTGGCGCTAATTTAGCATTTTGTAAGGTTCTCTATTATGTGATTATCGGGTATTTTTAATAAGAAATTGGCATATGTTTTTTTATTCTAAAAATAATTTGTTTTTTGTGAGTATATATGTGTAAAAGTGTCCTCTATTGTTTAGGACGGAAAAATTTGCTAAATTATGAATGTAATTGTAGGAAACAAGCTTAAAATACTTCGGAAAAATAAGAGAATGTCACAGGAAGAAGTGGCAGATTTTCTTCATATCTCACAATCAGCATATGCCAGAATGGAAAGTGGTGAAAGCAGTTCATGGGCGAATCATATTTTAAGAATCTGCGAAATTTTTGAGATAATTCCCGAGGATTTATTGAAAGTTGAACATAAAAAACAGGATCTGAATGGAGAGGGTTCCTCCACTACCACCGCTCATTTATCGGGTAAAATAATTGAGGAATATGAAGAACGTATAAAAGAGTTGAAACAAACCATTCGCGATCTGAAGAAGGTGTAGTTTTTATTTTAAGAAAGAGAAGAAAAGTAGTTAAAATAGTATTTTTTTTTAGCTTTGCACGGAATGTAACAACCTTAAACAATGGATTCCAGTAAAGAACTTTTATTCTTTTTTAGTGCATTAGGAGCTTTTAACGGAATTATCTTAAGCATCTATTTCTTCTTTTTTACTAAAAAAAGATTTCTTACAAACTACTTTTTAGGAGGCCTTTTGTTCGCTTTAAGTATACGAATCGCAAAATCAGTATTTGTTTATTTTAATCCAACTTTACCCAAAATGTATTTGCAGATTGGGCTAACAGCTTGCTTTTTCATAGGTCCTTGTTTGTACTTTTTTCTAAAATCAGCTGTAGACGAAATAAATGTAATGCCAAAATCCTGGAAACTCACGCTTCTATTTTGGGGGATTCTTAGTGTTTTAGTTGGTGTTATTTTTCCTTATGAATATTATCCGGAACTTTGGAGTTTTCGTTTTATCAGAATTATTTATCTGCAATGGTTTATTTATATTGTTTTTTCAGGGTTTACCATTAAAGCAATTCTGAAAAAAATCTTTAGCAGAAAAGAGAAAACGTCTCCATCTGAAATGTGGTTTGGAATGCTCTTTTTAGGTATCCTTTTACTTTTCGTTTTTTATTTTCTTGCTTTAATTGGAGCACCGGCCGCAATTTATATCAGCGGTGCAGTTGTTTTTTCTTTTATTCTATACTTAGTGGTATCAATCCTTTTGTATCGAAAGAGGTCTGATGATTTATTTCTGTTAAATGGTACAAAAGGTGCTGTAAAAAAAATAGATACTGAAGAGGCAGGAGTTTTATCTCAGAAGTTAGAAAGTGTAATGAATGAAAAAGCATTGTATAAAAATCCAAATCTTTCACTGCAAGACCTGGCTAAAGAGGTCAATATTACAAGCCATCAATTATCACAGTTTTTAAATAATAATTTAGGTAAGAACTTTACCAGTTTTGTAAATGAATTCAGAATTAGAGAGGCCCGCGAAATTATAATTTCAAATGATAAGCTTACTTTAGAAGCTATTGGTTACGATGTTGGTTTTAATTCCAAATCGACATTTTTTGCGACATTTAAAAAGTATACCGGAAAAACACCTTCTTATTATCAAAGTACAGATTTTAGAAACTCAAACCAAGTGTGAATTTATAAAATTGTACTCCTGATTTCTATTTTGAAGATCTCATAACGTGATTTACTGCTGACTTTTGTTCCAATAAAAGTCAAATTTTAATTACCACAAACGATGAGATCTGTTGTTACTCTTTATTCCTGTTTTTTATTTTTCTGTTCTATAAGCTCAAAAGCACAATCTAAACCAACAAATCAAGATAAGGTTTTAGATCAGAGTGATGAGTTAAAGGAAGTGGTCATAAAAAGCCAGCCGTCATTGATAAAGCATGGAGCAAACGGAAGTGTTGAGGTTCAGGTCGCAAATACATTACTTTCCACCAGTAGTTCTGTTATTGAATTATTAGGAAGAGCTCCAAATGTTATTGTAGCTGATGGACAAGTTAGTGTGCTAGGTAAAGGTGAAGCAATTATTTATCTCAATGGAATTCTGATTAACTACGAGAGATTTGCTGCAATTCCAGTTTCTCAAATTTTGAAGATTGAAGTTGTTTCCAATCCTTCCTCAAAATATGATGCCGAAGGAAAAGCAGTGATCAATATTGTAACCAAAAAGAATATTGATAGTGGGATAATGGGATCGGCAAGTCAGCAAATTACCGTTTCAAAGTTTGCCGGAACCAGTACCAATACACTGCTTGATTTTAATTATACAAAAGGCAAATTCTCTTTTATAACCAATTATGGTTTGCAATTAGGAAAAGGAAGGGAATTGTTATATACCACAAGAACAAGATCCAATACCGACGAGTATATGCAATCAAAACTGACTACAGATTGGCAAAGACAATTTAACAATTATTCTAATTTTGGATTTGGATTACAATATACCTTCTCGGACAAGCAGTACATTACGTTGGGGTATAGCAGTAATGTTGCAGATCTAGGGGGAGCGGTAAAAAGTCGAAATGCAATAACAAATAACATTGGCAGTAGCCTTTACAGTACTAACATTTCTAAAAATGATGTGTTGTTAAATCAGTTCATTAATTTAAATTATAATGTGGTAACGGATGATCAGGGTTCGTCATTATTTGTGGGCACTCAATATTCTAATTATAATGGAAATGTTAAGGATTTCATTGATGAAAATGGCCTGGTCGATAGCTTTCTGACTGAAAAATATTTAAAGAACAATGTAGAAAATACCACAAATATTACAAGCATACAGTCAGATTATGCTAAAAAAATCGATGAAGATACAACATTAGAAATGGGAGCTAAATTTAGCTACGCTGTGATTAATTCTGAAACGAATTTTCTGGTATCGAAAGTAAAAGAAGGCGATTTTGAAGTGGACACTGGGCTTTCAAGTGATTTTAAATACGATGAAAAAATTGGTGCCGCTTATTTTAGTTACCTGTCATCATTAAGTGAAAAGTTTAGTTATTCGCTTGGCGCCCGTGGTGAATGGACCAATTACGATTTGCGTACCAATGCGAACGGAAATCAGGAATTTAAAAAAAGTTATGCGAATCTTTTTCCAAACGTTCTGTTGAATATGAAGGTTTCGGATGAATTAAAAGCACATGTTTCCTATGTCTCCAGAATAACAAGACCGCGGTATCAGTCTTTAAATCCATTTGTTATTTACCAGGATCCTTTTACGACCATAGAAGGAAATCCTGATTTGTTGCCGGAAAAAGTTCATGCTTTTGAAATTGGCGCATTCTACAGAAAATTCGATTTTAAAATAGGATATACACATAAAACAGATCCTATATCCGGAGCTGCTTTGCGAGGAGATAATCCGAACAGTTATATATTAAGATCGATAAATTTTGATAGAGAAAATACTTTTTTTGCTTCTCTTTCAAGATCGTTCAAGAATAAAATTTGGAGTTCTGTAAATACGGTAAGTGTCAGTTATAGCAAAGCGGTTGATCATAAATATTCGTATGAATTTGGCGCTGTAAAACCACAGTTGTATTTGTATTCGAACAATACGATTACAATCCCCAATCTTTTCAAAATTCAGCTGCTTGCCTGGTATTTGGGAGACAGAAGTTACGGATTGGGTCATGATGATGATCGGTCGACAGTAACTATTGGAATTGAAAGAAACTTTTTTGATGATGCTCTGAAATTAAATTTTACAGCCAATGACATCCTTCACAAATTTAGAACTTCCGGAAATTATAATGTTGGACAAACCGAAATCTATTATCACAGGACCTATACAACAAACTATTTCAGACTGGTTGCGACCTATACTTTTGGAAACTCAAAGAAACAGACGTTCAGGAAATTGAAAACAGAAGAAGTAGAGAATAACAGAGCAAGATGATTAAAAGTAAAAGCTTTACTTAATCAAGAGGAATAATCTTTTTCATGTTTTTATTTTATGGAGTTTTTTAACTGTATATTTTTTCTTTCTAATAGTAATTGTTTCATTTTTTCATCTCCGATTTGAGATCCTCGGTTTTTTAAGAAGTAGGGGTAAAATTTTTTCTTGTTGATTTTCAGTTCCGGATATTTTTGAAAAAGTTTTTCCTCAGCTGTTTTAAAAGCGATTAAATTGCGAATCCTATTTTCAAAGTCAACATATCCCGCTTTTTCTTTGGCTTTTGCAAAGTCTTTGAAATTTTTAAATTTATTTTGTTCTAAGTCTTCCGTGAATTTTTTATTTGAGGTTTGATTTACATTATCTCTGGGATATTTTATGATATCTTCCCAGTGCTTACTGTAGGCTTTATCCATTGACTCAAATAGAGGGTCGTTTTTTAATTCTTGTGAAATCTCTCCGTCTTTATTAATCATTTCATCTTTTGCACAGGATAAAAAAGTAAGAGATAACATTAAGATTAGCATTGCAAATGATTTGATTTTCATAGTGGAGCAGTTCTTAGTTAATGTAGAATTTTTCTTTTATTAAAGTTAAACTGCTTTCGGGGAAATTGTCAGCCGAAAATCGGTTATTTAAGGCCTGCTTTTAAATAATTGTAAAACAATTCCTATATTTATGCACAAGAAAGGTATCAATCATGAATAAGACTGTAGGGGAAAAATTAAAGATGCTGCGTAAAGCGAAAAATATGTCACAAGAAGAAGTAGCAGACAGTCTTCATATATCACCATCGGCTTATGCAAGAATGGAACGCGGAGAAAGTACTTCCTGGGCAGTTCATTTTAAAAGGATTTGCGAGGTTTTTGAAATAGCACCGGAAGAATTAGTCCGAGAAGAGATAGGGGTAAAACTTATGAGAGTTTGATGAATATTGATCAATTGATAGACTATTCTATGCTTGGTGTTTATCGAAAGATTATCAGAAAATACGAATTAGAGATTGAAGATCTTAAAAGTATAATTAAACATTTGAATAAAGGACAGGAATAAAAAAAGCTTCACCAGTAAAGTGAAGCTTTTTAAGTATATGAATTATATAATTAACGTATAATGCAGATTTAGTTAATTTCTTTAGTAACGATTTGCATCGTTTCGCGGCTTACTTGTTTTAATAAAACGGCTTTGTTTTCTTCTACCGTTTGTGCCGCTTGTTCTGTAAAATGACGAATGGTATACAAAGTCACATTCTCGCTAAATTCTACTTTGAATTTTTTCGAAAGAATGGCGTTCAGGTCATTAAAATTCCCAAATTTATCTTCCACACAAACCGAAAAACTAATGGCAGAATTCTGAATCAGATTTACTTTTATTTTAAATTGGTGAAACAAAGCAAAAATCTCGCTGATATTCTCTTCCATAATAAAAGAAAAATCAATCGAAGAAAGAGAAATTAAAAGTTGTTCTCTTTTTACGATAAAACAAGGATATTGCGGCTCCAAATCGACACCTTTAGAAACACAAGTCCCTTTTAAAAGTGGATTAACAAAAGATTTTACGTACAACGGAATTTCCTTTTTCTGTAAAGGCTGCAATGTTTTTGGGTGAATTACAGTAGCTCCATAGAAAGCCAGCTCGATCGCTTCACGATAAGAAATCTGGTTTAATAAACTTGCATTTTCAAAATAACGCGGATCGGCATTCATAACTCCCGGAACGTCTTTCCAAATTGTAACACTTTCTGCATTTAGGCAGTAGGCAAAAATTCCGGCAGTATAGTCAGAACCCTCACGACCTAAAGTGGTAGTAAAGTTGTTCTCATCGGCACCTAAGAATCCCTGAGTAATGTTTAGAACTTTACGAGGAACATTTTTACTGATGTTTTGTTGTGTAACCTCCCAGTCTACTTCAGCATCACGGTAGTTGGCATTGGTTTTGATAAAATTTCGAACATCCAGCCATTGCGTTTGAATGCCCATAAAATTCATAAAATGGCTTAAGATAGTCGTTGAAATCAATTCTCCGAAGCTCACAATCTGATCGTAAACAAAATTATAGTTTGGAGATTTATTGTGTGCCAGGAAATATTCCAATTCAGAGAATAGCGCTTTTACAGCAGTAAAAACAGCATGTTCTTCGTTCTCAAACAAATCCAGTAAAATTTGATTGTGGTATTTCTTTATTTCCTGTACGGATGAACTCAGTTCTGATGATTTATCAAAATAATTTTTGATTACTACTTCAAGAGCATTTGTCGTTTTTCCCATTGCGGAAACTACTAAAATCACATCTTCATAACCTACTTTTTGTAAAACGTCGTATACGTTTTTAATTCCTTCGGCATCTTTAACCGATGCTCCACCAAATTTAAATACTCTCATTTTTAATTTTAGATTTTTTATTTCAGATTTCAGACCGGATGAAATCTTGTATATGTTATCATTTTTCTGCCATGAATCTATATTAATTGATGAAATTCGTGGCAAAATATTGTTTTTTATAATTTTTCTAAAAACGAATTAATTCCCGTTTCGTCCATTTGGACAACTCTCCAGTCCTCAAGGATTTTTGCACCCGAATTCTCGTAGAATTTTACAGCAGGAGTATTCCAGTCCAGAACATTCCAATCGATTCTGAGAACATTATCCCGTTTTCCCTGTTTTATGATTTCGGCATAAAGTGCAGACCCTAAACCTGTACCTCTCATCTTTTCTTTAACGACCAAATCTTCAAGATGTATTGTTTTTCCTTTCCAGGTCGAGTATCGGTAATAGTAGAATGCAATTCCAACAATTTCTTTATGATTTTCGTCAGTATCAATTTCTGCAACAAACACATGAAACAGTGGTTTTTCACCAAAACCGTCACGTATTAAATCTGCTTCTGTAATCACTACGGCATTTGGTTCTTTTTCGAATATTGCCAACTCCTGTATTAATCCCAGAACCGATTTCATGTCTTCAGGATTCCCTTTTCTAATATTCATATATTCTTATTATTAAGCGTTTATTGGCTAAAAAAGTATTCTTTTGCTCAGTACTTTAGGGCTTTATTTAGCAAATATACAATAGTGGCAAACTAACGAAATAATTTTTAAACCATTCTCACAAAAAAAACGATATTTGTGACTTAAAAACAAAATTACAACGATTTAGTAATGGAAGAACGCAATAAAACACTGGGAGAGTTTATTATTGAGAACCAAAAAGCATTTCAATATTCGTCGGGGGAGCTTTCCCGAATTATCAATTCTATACGTTTGGCGGCCAAGGTCGTAAACTATAAAGTAAACAAAGCTGGATTGGTGGATATCATTGGCGCTGCAGGAGAGCAGAATGTTCAGGGTGAAGACCAGCAAAAATTAGATGTATATGCAAACGAAGTATTTATTCAGACGTTAATTAACCGTGAGATTGTCTGTGGTATTGCTTCAGAAGAAAACGACGATTTTATTACTGTTCAGGGGAGCGACAACAGTCATAATAATAAGTACGTGATCTTAATGGATCCGCTGGACGGATCTTCAAATATCGATGTGAATGTATCAGTGGGAACCATTTTTTCGGTTTTCAGAAGAATTACACCTATCGGAACTCCGGTTACAAGCGAGGATTTTTTACAACCGGGAGTCAATCAGGTAGCAGCAGGATATGTTATTTACGGAACGTCGACGATGTTGGTTTACACCACAGGTCATGGCGTAAACGGTTTTACCTTAAACCCGGCGATTGGAACATTCTATCTGTCACATCCTAATATGAAATTTCCGAAAAATGGAAATATCTATTCTGTAAACGAAGGGAATTATGTTCACTTTCCGCAAGGAGTGAAAAATTATATCAAATATTGTCAGAGAGAAGAAGAAGACAGACCTTATACTTCAAGATATATCGGAAGTTTAGTTTCTGATTTTCATCGAAATATGATCAAAGGCGGAATTTATATTTATCCAACCAGTTCAAAAGCACCAAAAGGAAAATTGAGATTGTTGTACGAATGTAATCCGATGGCTTTTATTGCAGAACAGGCAGGAGGAAAAGCAACAGATGGTTTTGGAAGAATTATGGAAATACAGCCAACTGAATTGCACCAAAGAGTTCCGTTTTTCTGCGGAAGTTACAACATGGTCGAAAAAGCAGAAGAGTTTATGGCGGAAACAGAGTAATCTCCGTTTTTGGTTTAATTTAAACCCGACAGGTTTTAAAAACTTGTCGGGTTTATATTTTATTTAGTTTTAACGATCAGTCTGAAAACTGAAAATTGCGACTGAATACTATTTATGCATGTGTTGCATTTCGTAAACAAAAGTATCACCGTCTACTTTTTTGTCGACTAATGATAATGCTTTAGAAATAATATAGTTTACGTTGCTTGGTGTAAAACCTAAAGCGATACCTAATTTTCGTAACATCACTTCTTGTTGGTCTTCAAGATGGTGATCTACGTGTACCATTCTTGTTAAATCATACAAACGCTCTAAACGCTGTACGTGCAAATAAGGAGGATTGATAGGGTATTTTAATGGGTCGTTAAGAATTTCTTCGTATTCAGTTTCTGAAATTTCTAAACGTGCAGCCAATTTGTCCAAGAAATTTTTTTCTTCAGGATGTACAATTCCATCAGCTAGTGCTACACGAACAATAGCAGAAAAGTGACCTTTGTTTCTTTGTTTGAATTCGCTATCAAATAAATCTGAAAATGACATAATTATGGTTTTTTTTATCCTACAAAGATAATTTTTATTTTAAATTATTAATTTTAAAGTTCTCATAAAATTTAACTTAATTTTTATCGGTTGTTTTAGTTTGGGACAGCTGTAATTGTTCAAAATAAATCGTAAGTTTACAACCCCTAATCATTATAATAGAGTACCCTTATGTCAGAATTTTGGATTTATTTTCAAATAGGATTAAAGCATGTTTTAGATATTAACGCTTATGATCACGTTCTTTTTTTAATTGCATTAACAACCCCTTATTTGTTTAAAGACTGGAAACGTATTTTGCTTCTTGTTTCTGTTTTTACAATTGGTCATACGCTGGCTTTATTGCTTTCTGTTTACGGAATTATTGCGATAAAAGTGAATACTGTTGAGTTTTTAATTCCCATAACGATTTTAATTACTGCAGTTTTTAATCTTTTAACAGCCGGAAAGAACTCTAAAAATGATGGTTTGAATGTAGTTTTTTTTGTGACCTTATTTTTTGGAATTATACACGGACTTGGATTCTCGAATTATTTCAAAACAATTTTAGGAGGATCACCTGGTTCAAAATTACTACCTTTAGGAGAATTTGCTTTAGGAATTGAAGCAGCACAACTGGTTGTGGTTTTTGTAGTTTTGATACTATCTTATATTGTGCAGACCATATTTCGTTTTTCAAAACGTGATTGGGCACTTGTAATGTCGGCTTTTGTTATCGGAGTGGTTATTCCTATGATTATTGAAAGCCCAATTTGGAACAGATAAAATAAATGAAGAAAAAAAAATTAAATAAATACGATAAAGCCTATCTGAGGATTGCCAAAGAGTGGAGTTTGTTGTCGTATTGCAAACGAAAGCAGGTAGGTGCTATTATTGTAAAAGACCGGATGATTATTTCGGATGGATACAATGGTACCCCGTCTGGTTTTGAAAATTGCTGTGAAGATGAGGAAGGATTAACCCGTTGGGACGTTCTTCATGCCGAGGCAAACGCCATTTTGAAAGTAGCAAGATCAACGCAATCCTGTGAAGGAGCGACCTTGTATATTACACTTTCGCCTTGCAAAGAATGCAGTAAATTAATACATCAGTCGGGTATAAAAAGAGTGGTGTATCATGACGGATATCGTGACGATTCCGGAATTCAGTTTTTAATAAAAGCAGGTGTCGAAGTCGAACATATTCCTGTTTTAGAAGAGTAGATGAAATTTAATTCAAAATATTTACCACTTGTTATCGGAGCAACCTTAGCTCTGGGTATCGTTCTCGGAAGCCTGATGAATGCTCCCGCAGATGATCAGCTTTTGGCTAAAAATTACTCAAAAACCAAACTGAACAAGCTGATCGATTTTATCAATAATGAATATGTTGACAGTATCAACACCGATTCAATTGTAAATCTTACGGTCGACAATATCCTATCAAAATTAGATCCGCATTCTGTTTATATTCCCCCAACAGAACAGGCCGAAGTAGCTGAAAGCATGAAAGGGGATTTTGTAGGGATTGGGATTAATTTTTACATGTACAAAGATTCTGTTGCCATTATAAAACCAATTGAAAATGGGCCTTCGGCAAAAGCCGGAATAAAGTCGGGTGACCGTATTCTATTTGCCGGAAAAACCAAACTGTTCGGACGCAGATTGTCTTCAGATATTTTGTTTTCTAAGTTAAAAGGATTAAAAGGATCTGAGATTGAACTGACTGTTTTTAGAAGATCAGAACAAAAGAAACTTAAGTTTAAAGTAAAAAGAGATATTATTCCGATCAAAAGCGTTGATGCTTCATTGCTGTTGGGGAATAATGCCGGATATATCAAAATCAATCGTTTTGCCGAAACTACCTTTAATGAGTTTAAGAGTGGTCTGGATCGATTGAAGCAAAAAGGAATCGAGTCGCTGGTGATTGACCTTCGTGACAATGGCGGTGGTTATATGGAAGAAGCTATTGCAATTGCAGATGAATTTTTAAAAGACAAACAGCTCATCGTTTTTACTAAAAATAAAAACGGTACAACCGAGAAGACTTATGCAACCAAAGCAGGCAGTTTTGAAACCGGTAAAGTGTATGTGCTGATTAATGAAAACAGTGCATCGGCCAGTGAAATTCTGGCGGGAGCATTGCAGGATAACGACCGTGGGACCATTGTAGGCCGACGTTCTTTTGGAAAAGGTTTGGTGCAGCGTGAAATGGATTTCAACGACGGATCGGCAGTGAGGCTGACCGTGGCTCGTTATTACACCCCAACCGGAAGATCGATTCAGAAGCCTTATAAAAAAGGAAATGAAGACTATTTTAAGGAATCTGAAGCCCGTATAAAATCAGGCGAACTTTATGCAAAAGACAGTATAAAAGTGGCCGATTCTTTAAAGTTTAAAACGCCAAAAGGTAAAATTGTGTATGGCGGTGGCGGAATTGTTCCTGATGTTTTCGTGCCGATGGAGGCCGAGCATGGGAATGAAAATGTTGCCTACCTGATGCAAACCGGAATTGTGGGGCATTTCGTTTTTGAAGAATTGGATAAAAACAGAGGTGTATTTGCCGGACTTCATTTTAATGAGTTTTTGGCAAAGATGAAGGGTTCTGATCTGTATTTTAAAAAGTTCAAAACCTATGTGCTGTCAGCTGGTTTAGATTTGAAATTTGACAAAACCAAAGCGTTGGTAAATCGATATATCACTGCTGAGTTTGCCAGACAATTGTATGGCGAATTGTATTACTACGATGTTATTTTAAAAGAAGATGCCATGATCAAGGCTGTTTTGAAACCAAACAAGTAATCCCTAATCTTCATCAGATGAAAATAGAAACTATTGTAAATGCTGAGATTGAACTATTAACGGCCATGAAAAGTGCAGATATTCCAACTTTGGAAAAGATGCTGCATGACGATTTACTTTTTAATTTACCGGACGGACAAACCATTACGAAAGAGTTTGATTTAAATTCGTATCGTTCAGGTAAGATGCAAATAGATGCATTAGAAGCTTCAGATCAGACTGTAAACGTAATTGATGACTCGACGGCTGTAGTTGCAGTAACGATTTTATTAAAAGGAAGCTTTAATCATAATCCCTTTAACGGAACTTTCAGATATATCAGGGTTTGGAAACAGTTTGATGAAAATCTGAAAGTAATTGCCGGAAGCTGTATTCAATTGCAGTAAAAAAACGATCTAAGCTGGATTTTGTTAATCTGCGGTGTTTTTGTGCTAATTTTTCAGGGTTTTATCGAATACTGTCGTGTGCATGAGTTTGCACGCCGTTGTTCCATAAAGTTAAGATGTCTGTCGCTACAGCGGCGCCGCTTCCGGCTGCAATCGCTAATTGACTTCTCCATCCTGCCAAAGTTCCAATAACATAAATACCGTCGGCAACCTTGTGGTCGTCATTTTTAAGTTGGATTCGCTGTTTTTCTGGAAGTGCTTTTTTGTGTGGCTCGATATAGTGCATCAAGCCTTCTATGTCAAAAGTATTCGCTGAACCAATACCGATTACGATACTTTTTGTTTTATAAGAGTTTTTGTTGGTAGTTACAATGAAGTCCGGGTATGAACCCTCAACTTTAACTACCTTTTCGTTTTCTATCTGAGTGATATGCGGATAAGTTTTGGCTAAATCCTGAGTACTTTCTACTAACAAATCAGATCCCAGTTTGCCGGGTGTAATGCCGTAAGCATTGTAAAAAATGGCTTCCTGTAGAGAAGAGTTTTTTTGATGTGTAAAAATTCCGATTTTTTTGTCGGTTACAAAAGCTTTGTTTTTGGCTGATCCCAATACAAGAGCACAGGACATGCCTGAAACACCTCCGCCAATAATTAAAACATCAAACATAAGATTATCGTCCGTTTGTTTTTTCTTCAATTCTTTTAGAGATTCTAAAAATCAAAAGAATTAAAACGGCGCAGAATGAAGCAGCGATTCCAATAAAAGCAACTACACTGTCTCCCTGAAAAGGATTTTTGAAGTCCAGTAGCGTAATATTAAAAACGATTAATGCCAAAGCCAAAAGCACTAAAATTGAAGTAAAAATTTTCATAATGGTTGTTTGTTTGTCTAAAATAATAAAGTAGAACCGTCAGATGTGAAAAGTATCTTAAAGTTATATTTTAGAAATTTTATGGGGTAAATTTATAAAAATAAATGTTAGACAAACAAACCTTTAACATTAGCAGCAAATAATTTAACAGCAATTGCTAAAAGGATTACTCCAAATGTCTTGCGAACTACACCAAGTCCGTTTTCTCCTAATAAATTTTCTATTTTTTTAGAAGATTTCAAAACAACGTAAACCAGAATAATATTTAGTAAAATGGCAATAATAATGTTAATAGTGTGAAACTGAGAACGTAATGATAATAAAGTAGTCATCGTACCGGCGCCTGCAATTAAAGGAAAGGCCAAAGGAACAATCGAGGCTGATCCCGGTTCTTCATCACGATAAATTCGGATTCCTAAAATCATTTCCAAAGCCAGAAAGAACAATACAAAGGAACCCGCAACAGCAAAAGAATGTACGTCAATTCCAATAAGATGCAGAAAACCTTCTCCGACAAAAAGAAAAGTAATCATAATCAGACCGGCTACAATTGAAGCTTTCTCTGATTCTATATGGCCAACTTTCGCTCTTAAATTTAGTATAATCGGAATTGATCCTACAATATCGATTACGGCAAAAAGTACCATTCCAACGGTGATAATTTCCTTAAAATCAATTTCTAACATAATTTTTTTATTTACTGTTTAGAGATGTGCAAAAGTAGATAATAAAGTTAATGCTTTTTTGTGATATAGTGAAAGGGCTGTATTTTTGTTATAAAAACACGTGTTACTGCTTAAAAAAGTGATTTTTATAACAATTGCCAAATTGTTTTGCATATTTGCAAGGCGTTTGCTGAAAAATGTTGCGACGGTTTTTTATTCGGGACTGGCATAAAGTGTTTGACATGAGGATCTGTTGGGTAAGTATGAGAAAAGAATAGGCAGAATATCTGCTTTCTTTGCGTATCTTTGCACTTTATAAATTACAGTATTTCAATATCATGTTTCAATTAGGGAAAACCATTATTTCAGAAGATATTCTTGAAAAAGAATTTGTGTGCAACTTGTCAGCTTGTAAAGGAGCTTGCTGTGTTGATGGAGATGCCGGTGCGCCTTTGAGTGAAGCTGAGACTAAAATTCTGGAAGAAATCTATCCTAAAGTAAAGCCTTTCCTGCGAAAAGAAGGGATTGCTGCCATCGAAGCTCAGGGAACCTGGGTAAAAGGAACGGATGGTGATCTTGAAACGACTCTGATTGATAATAAAGACTGTGCTTATGTTATTTTTGATGGCAAGACCGCGCTTTGCGGAATTGAGCAGGCGTACAATCAGGGAATCGTAGACTGGAAAAAACCTGTTTCCTGTCATTTGTATCCAATCCGGGTGAAAGACTTTACAGAGTTTGCTGCTGTAAACTATGACAAGTGGGACATTTGCGACGATGCCTGTTCGTTAGGTAAGGAGTTGGAAGTTCCGGTGTATAAATTTGTCAAAGAAGCATTAATTCGCCGTTTTGGACAGGACTGGTATTTGGAGCTTGAAAAAGTTGCAGAAGAACTCAAAAAATCGTAAAAAATCGGTAGCCATTACCATTGCTGGGAAGTGTTCGGATTTTGATTAAAAAACATTTAAGAAGTCAGGTGAAAACTTTTAAAAACATTTAAAATTTTCTTGCTTTTTGTTTCAAAAATTCTATATTTTACTTCCAAAAATGAGATGAAATTTAATATTAATTTGCTTGTTTTCAGTATTTTAGTTATTGTATGAAAAATATCTCATTTTCGGTGTGTTGTTAAAAACTACGCCCGATTGTGAATAAGTTTGACTTTTATTTTCGGCAACAAATGACAATCTTTGTAGTCTACTGAATGAGCTAAAATTTAGTATAAAAATTAAAGAAAAATTTCATGTTACAAGTCGAGCCAATATTACAAGAAAACAAAAATCGTTTCGTTATTTTCCCAATAAAACACCATGATATTTGGGAATGGTACAAAAAGATGGAGGCTAGTTTCTGGACTGCCGAAGAAATCGATTTGCACCAAGACTTGACTGACTGGAATAATAAATTAACTGACGACGAAAGATACTTTATCAAGCACATTTTAGCTTTTTTTGCAGCTTCTGACGGAATTGTAAATGAAAACCTTGCAGAGAACTTTGTAAATGAAGTTCAATATGCCGAAGCTAAATTTTTCTATGGCTTTCAAATTATGATGGAGAATATTCATAGTGAGACTTATTCTTTATTAATTGATACCTATGTGAAAGATGAAGCAGAGAAAGCGGAATTGTTTAATGCTTTAGAAGTTTTTCCTGCAATTGGTAAAAAAGCAGAATGGGCTTTAAAATGGATCGAATCAGATTCGTTTGCTGAAAGACTAATTGCTTTTGCAGCAGTAGAGGGGATCTTTTTCTCAGGTGCTTTCTGTTCAATTTATTGGTTGAAAAAACGTGGTTTAATGCCAGGTTTAACTTTTTCGAATGAATTGATTTCGCGTGACGAAGGTGTACACTGTGATTTTGCAGTGCACTTACACAATCATCACCTGGTTAATAAAGTGCCAAAAGACAGAATTAAAGAAATCATCGTTGATGCTTTAAATATCGAAAGAGAGTTTGTAACAGAATCTCTTCCGGTAAGTTTAATAGGAATGAATGCTACTTTAATGACGCAATATCTAGAATTTGTTGCGGATAGATTATTAGTAGAATTAGGTTGTGAGCGTGTGTATGGATCAGCGAATCCGTTTGATTTCATGGACATGATCTCTCTTCAGGGAAAAACTAATTTCTTTGAAAAACGTGTTGCGGAGTATCAAAAATCAGGTGTGATGAACACAGATAGTGATGCTCAGAAAATTTCATTTGATGCAGATTTTTAGACAACAGCAATAAATTTAGTGTATACCAAAACACTAAAAAAATAAATCATTTTATAAGATTGAATCTTCATCCCAAATCGTTGATTCAAGTACAATTTTTAATGCCTTTCAGTTTGTTTTTCAAACTGGAAACAGACAACTATTGAGAATCCTGCAATTCTCAAAAAATAATTTAAAAACACACAATGTTTAAGCCTTGGAAATCGTTATTCCCGAGACTTTCATTTTTTCAATAACTAAAAAAGTAAGCTTATGTATGTAGTAAAAAGAGATGGCCATAAAGAGCCGGTAATGTTTGATAAGATTACAGAAAGAATCAAAAAATTGTGTTATGGTTTAAATGAACTTGTAGATCCTGTTAAGGTGGCGATGAGGGTTATTGAAGGATTGTACGATGGGGTTTCGACTTCTGAGTTGGATAATCTTGCGGCAGAAACGGCGGCTTCTATGACGATTGCGCACCCTGATTATGCACAATTGGCGGCACGTGTGGCAATTTCAAATCTACATTCCAATACCAAGAAATCGTTCTCAGAAACGATGAAGGATATGTACAATTATGTAAATCCAAGAAACGGACAAGATGCTCCGTTACTTTCGGATGAAGTATTTAAAGTAATTCAGGAAAACTCTGCTTTCTTAGATTCTCATATCATTTACACAAGAGATTTTAATTACGATTACTTTGGTTTTAAAACCTTAGAGCGTTCTTATCTGTTAAAAATAAACGGTAAAATCGTCGAAAGACCACAGCACATGTTAATGCGTGTTTCGGTTGGTATTCACCTTGACGATTTAAAAGCAGTAATTGAAACCTACGACTTAATGTCTAAAAAGTTCTTTACGCATGCAACGCCAACGTTGTTTAATGCCGGAACTCCAAAGCCACAAATGTCTTCTTGTTTTCTATTGGCCATGCAGGATGATAGTATTGATGGTATTTATGATACTTTAAAACAAACGGCTAAAATCTCGCAATCGGCGGGAGGAATCGGACTTTCTATTCATAACGTCCGTGCGACGGGATCATACATTCGTGGTACAAACGGAACTTCAAACGGAATTGTTCCGATGTTGAGAGTTTTCAATGATACTGCTCGTTATGTAGACCAAGGTGGCGGAAAACGTAAAGGAAGTTTTGCGATTTACATCGAAACCTGGCATGCTGATATCTTTGATTTCTTAGATTTAAAGAAAAACACAGGGAAAGAAGAAATGCGTGCGAGAGATTTATTCTTCGCGATGTGGACTTCAGATTTATTCATGAAACGTGTGCAGGAAGATACTACCTGGACTTTAATGTGTCCTAATGAGTGTCCTGGTTTGTACGATGTTTATGGAGAAGAATTTGAAGCATTGTATACCGATTATGAATTTAGAGGAAAAGGTAGAAAAACGATTCGTGCACGTGAATTATGGGAGAAAATCCTGGAATCACAAATCGAAACAGGAACACCGTATATGTTGTATAAAGATGCAGCAAACCGTAAATCAAATCACAAGAATTTAGGAACCATTCGTTCGTCTAACTTGTGTACTGAGATTATGGAGTACACTTCTAAAGATGAAATTGCAGTTTGTAACCTGGCTTCTATTTCATTACCAATGTTTATTGATAACGGAAAATTCGATCACGAAGCGCTTTACAATGTTACGAAACGTGTAACACGTAACCTGAACAAGGTAATCGACAGAAACTATTACCCGGTTAAAGAAGCTGAAAATTCTAACCTTCGTCACCGTCCGGTGGGATTAGGAGTGCAAGGTTTAGCAGATGCTTTTATCATGTTGCGTATGCCATTTACAAGTGATCAGGCTAAAGCATTAAACCAGGAAATTTTCGAAACTTTATACTTTGCAGCTGTAACCGCTTCTATGGAAATGGCAAAAGAAGAAGGACCATATTCAACTTTCGCAGGTTCTCCAATGTCACAGGGAGAATTCCAATACAATATGTGGGGATTGAAAGACGAAGAATTATCAGGTCGTTGGGACTGGGCTTCCTTAAGAAAAGAAGTAATGGAGCACGGAGTTCGTAACTCATTATTAGTTGCGCCAATGCCAACAGCTTCGACTTCGCAAATTTTAGGGAACAATGAAGCTTTCGAACCGTATACCTCAAACATTTATACACGTCGTGTATTGTCTGGAGAATTCATCGTAGTAAACAAACATTTACTTCATGATTTAGTAGACAGAGGTTTGTGGAACGAAGATTTGAAACAGGAAATTATGCGTCATAACGGATCTGTTCAAAACATTGATATTATTCCACAAGATTTAAAAGATCTTTATAAAACAGTTTGGGAAATGTCGATGAAAGATATTATCGATATGTCACGTCAAAGAGGATATTTTATTGATCAGTCTCAGTCGTTAAACTTGTTCATGCAGGATGCTAACTATTCTAAACTAACGTCAATGCATTTCTATGCTTGGCAATCAGGTTTAAAAACAGGAATGTATTACCTAAGAACAAAATCAGCAGTTGATGCGATTAAGTTTACGTTGAACAACGATAAAAAAGAAGAAACATCTCCAACTTTAGTTCCGGAAACTGAAGCAATCAGCGTTGAAGATTACAAAGCAATGTTGCTAAAAGCACAAGCTGGAGATCCTGAAGATTGTGAAATGTGTGGATCTTAATGATTTTTAGAAGAAAGAAAATAGAGTAAAGAAGATAGAGTAGAGATTATTTTTATTCTTAAGTTTATAGAAAGCAGTTATCGTAAGGGTAGCTGCTTTTTTTGTTGTCGTTTGTTTTTGTCAATGTAGAGGAACGAGGTGTTTTTGTCCACTGCTATTTTAATATTGTCCAGGGTTTCAACCGTTAAATACACTGCATTTTGTCATAGGTTTTTCAGACTTGAAACTATAACTTGTAATGTATATAAATGTTGTAAAGCGCGTAATATCCCATAAAAAAATCCGTTCTAATTATTACCAAAGATTTTAAAGCCTTAGCACCTTAGTAACTAAGCATCTCAGAACCTTCTCTTTAAACCTTTAAGAGAAAGTCAAGTCTTATTGTAATAATTTCTGAATTATGAAAAAAAGCAATCTTTGGTCATTGCGATTGGGTTTTTCTGGAAAAGAATCCGATGCGATTGAAAAATTAGGAATAGAAAAATTCCTGAAACAGTCTTATCAATCAAAATTTGATACCCAGCTTCCCGCTTTTCTGGAAGATGATCCCAAAACATTATTAGAACTCAAAGAACTTAAAGAGTCTATTAAAGTCGCAGATTCAGAGGAAAAAAAGAAAGCGCTGAAAAAAGAATTCTACTCTGCTGTGGAGTTGAGAAAATGGTGGATCGGAAAAATGCGTAATGACGAATTTCCATTACGGGAGAACATGGTTTGCTTTTGGCACAATCACTTTGTCTCTACTTCTCAAAAAGTAAAAGTCAATTACTGGATTTACCAGCACAATATGATTTTGCGGGAACATGCCTTTGGTAATTTTAAAGAGCTTACCAAGCAAATCATAAAATCGAATGCTATGGTGAAGTATCTGGATAATGTTGACAACAAAAAAGGGAAATACAACGAGAATCTCAGTCGTGAATTATTGGAACTGTTTACCATTGGAATTGGAAACTATACCGAAAGCGACATTAAGAACGGTGCAAGAGCTCTGGCCGGACTCAATTACGGCGACAACAGGGCTGCTTACAGAAGGTTTGCTGAAGATGATACAGACAAAACGTATTTTGGTAAAACCGGAAATTGGAAAGCAGATGATTTGGTCGATATTATTTTCGAACAGAAAAATATTCCATATCTCATTACCCGAAAAATTCTGGAATGGTTTATTTATGACAATCCGCCTGAAGATTTGGTCACTTACTATGGAGATTATTTTAGAAAGGTGAAATTTGAAATACAGCCTTTACTAACCAAAATTTTTACCGAAGAGTATAAGAAAGAGAATTCAGGAACCAAAATCAAAGATCCGTTAGTTTATATTTTGCAGCTTTTAGATGAACTGCATATCGACGATCTTGATGAGGGTATGATTTTGTTTTTTCTGAAGCAGCAAGGAATGGATTTGTACAATCAGGTTAATGTGAAAGGCTGGGAGGGAGGAAATTCCTGGCTGACTTCTCAGGTGTATCTGCAGCGCAACAACACAGCCGACTTACTTTGTTCTGGAAAAAGTATTACCCGAAAAACTTTGAACACAATGACTACTGAAACTGAAAAGCCAAAATCAGAATTTGAAAAAGTGGATGTAAAAATGGACTTTGACACCAATGGTACTAATAAAACGATCATCACAGAACTGTCAAACAGATTATTGTTTAAAGTAAATGATTCAATGCAAAAAGACATGGAGAATTTACTAAAATACGATTTCGATCCAAAAGAGGAACACGCCAATTTTGCCGTAATTCGGCTCTTCAATTATATTACAAAACTGCCCGAGTATCAATTAATTTAGAAGTTATTATCATGAACAGAAGGAATTTTCTAACGCTTACAGGAACTCTTACCGGCGGAATGTTGGTACTTCCTGATTTTTTACACGCATTTGGTTCGCAGAGTAGTTTAATTGTAGGGGAGCAATGTGTGGTGTTTGTTCAGTTAAATGGTGGGAATGATGGTCTGAATACTTTTATACCATACGACAATCCGCTGTATTACGATTATCGTACAAAAATCGCTTTGAATAAAGATGTTGTTATTGGTAAAAATAAAGGAATGGCATTTCATCCGGCACTGAAAGATCTGGCTCAGATACAGCAAAACGGAGATTTGACTGTAATTCAGAATGTAGGTTATCCCGAACCCGTCCGATCACACTTTAGAAGTCAGGAAATTTGGCAAACCGCAACAGATTCTAATAAGTATAGTAACGAAGGCTGGTTAGGACGTTATTTGGATTTACAATGCAATGGACATCAGGCTACAGCGGGAATAAATTTGGATTCGATCGATAATTTAGCTTTAAAAGGAAATGAGCCTAATTTTATAACCGTAAAAGACCCAAACCGATTTAAGGTAAAATCAGATAAAGAAGTAAATATAACCTTGTCTGATAATCCGCAATTGGATTTTGTTCGAAAAATTGCCAATTCGGTTACAGAAGGGTCAGATGAAATTCAGAAGGCATTGGCAAAATCAAAGTCGGAAATTAGTTATTCGAAAACAGAATTGTCTAAAAACCTGGAATGGATTGGCCGATTGATTAAAGGAAATCTAAATTCGAAAGTATATTATACCTCGTTGGGTGGATTTGATACTCATGACAATCAGCTGGCTTTGCACGAAAGAAAATTGGGGGAGCTTAATGACGCCTTGTATAGTTTTTATCAGGATTTGAAACAGGCAAAGCTGCTTCAGAATGTAACGGTCGTAGTTTTTTCTGAATTTGGAAGACGTGTTAGAGATAACGGAAACGGTACAGATCACGGAACTGCGGCGCCAATGTTTATAATTGGCGGAAACAACCGAGGAACAATTTTAGGTAAGAACCCTGATTTATCTAATTTGGATAACGGAGATTTGAAATATGAAATTGATTTCAGAAGTGTGTATGGCTCATTATTACAGCAAAAAATGAATTTCGATTACACTAAAATTGGAATTAAGAATGCACCAGTTTCGGGATTATTTTAGGATTGCTAGATAGCCACGAATTCACGAATTTTTTGTTTAAAAGCTGCAAGAGTTTGAAATCATTTGTGAATTCGTGGCAAATAAATAGTGTTCTTAATTTATTCTATTCAAGGCAATTTTTAATTAATTTTGTACTATTGATAATGTATTAATACTGAAAATATGGAAATTAAAAATCTATCTAAATATAGTAATGCCGAAAAAATTGTTTTGGCAGAGCAATTGTGGGACAGTGTTTCTAAAGATGATTTAGAAATTTCTGATGATGTTAAAAGAGAATTAGATATTCGGATACAAAATTTAGAAGAAGGAAAGTCAGAATTGTATTCTTGGGAAGAGGTTAAGGCCCATTTAAAATCTTTGAGATAATTGTATAAACTTCAATTTGTAAAGGAAGCATTATTTGATATTGAAGATATAGTTCTTTGGTATGAAGAACAGCGTATTGGGTTATCTTATGATTTTGAACTTTGTTTGGAAGCAGGAATTGATACCATTTTAAGGAATCCCGATGCTTTCCAAAAGAAATACAAAAATATAAAAATCCGATTTATTTCGAGATTTCCTTATGGGATCCATTATAGATTAGAAGAGTCAGAAATAATCGTACTTGGTGTCTTTCATACTTCTCGATCTCCAAAAAAATGGTCTAAAAGATTAGGGTTGTAATATTGACACTATTTAAACAGTTTCAAAAAGTGGGGATAATTCACTAATTTTTTCCTTTAAAAAAAATCACACAATTCGGAAAATTGAATTTCACGCCACAATTATTTTGCGTTAATTCGTGAATTCGTAGCGAAAAAACGTAGCACATTAGTACCTCAGAACTTTAGCATCTTCAAAAAACCAATTGTAAATATCTCATTTTAAGAGGATATTTTTATATTATCTTACAAAACATCATAAATTTGTTAAGAAATCCTTTTTTGTTTCATAAAAAGTATTATTTTTTTTGGTGCGGTAAAAATAATTTATACATTCGCAGAGTATTTATTGAAAAACACAAACAAAATGACTAATAACCGTTTTTATTTTAGCAACTCTTTTTATTTCTTCTTTAGTAGAAGTGAGGATTGTGCTATGGTTATTTGAGAAAATTAAAAGACAAATAAAACTAATATACAATCCTGATGCAAATCAGGATTTTTTTTTGAATATATGACAACGAAAATTGCGATACAAGGTATTAAAGGATCTTTTCACCATCAGGTAGTGAAGGAGTATTTCTCTGAAAACGTGGATATTGATGAGTGTTTATCTTTTGAAGAATTAATTGACAGTCTGCTTTCAGGAAAATCTGAGCAGGCAGTAATGGCTATTGAAAATTCGATTGCGGGGCCAATTATTCCGAATTATGCCTTGATTGATAAGAATAATATTCACATTATTGGAGAGCATTATTTGAATATTCACCAAAATTTAATGGCTTTAAAAGGTCAGAAAATTGAGGATATAAAAGAGGTTCATTCGCATCCGATGGCCTTATTGCAATGCATGGATTTTTTGAAACAATATCCAAATATTAAATTGGTTGAGGATAAAGATACGGCCGAAACAGCAAGAAGAATTCAGGAGAAACAATTGACCGGAATTGCAGCGATCGCAAGTAAAACGGCTTCAGAAATGTACAATTTAGAAATTATTGCTCCTGAAATCCAAACCATCAAAAACAATATGACCCGCTTTGTAATCATTAAAAAGGAGAATTCATTTTTGCCGGAAAATGAAATCAACAGAGCCTCAATTAAATTTGAACTGGATCATAAGAGAGGAAGTCTGGCAGCGGTTTTAAATGTAATGAGTGACTGCAAATTGAATTTGACGAAAATTCAGTCGCTTCCAAAAATTGAAACACCTTGGAAATATGCGTTTTTCGTAGATGTGACCTTTGAGAAATACGAGGATTTTGCAAAAGCCAAATCGTTATTAAATATTATGGCAGAGTACTTTAAAGTATTGGGAGAATACAAAAACACCAAACCTTTAAGTGGGTCTTAAAGTTGAAAATTATAAAGTCAAAAAAATAATACAGCAAATTAAAAAGTTTAAATGAGCTTAAAGCATACAGCTTAAAGCCTAAAGCCGAAAAAAAATGATCACAACAGCAAAACGATTAGATACAGTTGAAGAATACTACTTCTCCTCAAAATTGAGAGAAGTTCGTCAACTGCAATCTGAAGGGAAACCTATCATCAATATGGGTATCGGAAGCCCTGATTTGAGTCCGTCTAAAGCAGTAATTGAAGCGGTAGCCGCAGCAATTCAGGAGGAAAACGGGCATGGCTATCAAAGCTATCAGGGGTTGCCGGAATTGAGAAAAGGGATGGCTGATTTTTATCAGAACCAGTTTGGTGTTGTGTTGAATCCAAACAATGAGATTTTACCGTTGATGGGTTCGAAAGAAGGAATTATGCACATTTCGTTAGCATTTTTAAATGAAGGCGATCATGTTTTAATTCCGAATCCGGGTTACCCAACTTATACTTCGGTAACCAATTTGGTTGGAGCAGTTCCGGTTTATTATGATTTGAAAGAAGCAAATGCCTGGGAACCTGATTTTGAAGCTTTAGAGAAATTAGATCTGAAGAAAGTAAAACTGATGTGGCTGGGGTATCCCCATATGCCAACGGGCGCAAGAGGAAGCTTGACGTTATTTGAAAAATTGGTTGCTTTTGCTAAAAAACACAACATACTATTGGTTAACGACAATCCGTATAGTTTTGTTTTGAATGATAATCCAATGAGTTTGCTGCAGGTTGAAGGGGCAAAGGATGTGGCTTTAGAATTGAATTCATTGAGTAAAACATTCAATATGGCCGGCTGGAGAGTGGGGATGGTTTTAGGAAATCCTGAAATTATAGATGCTGTTTTGAAAGTAAAAAGCAACATGGACAGCGGTATGTTTTACGGAATTCAGAAAGGCGCTGTCGCAGCTTTAAATTGTGGCAAAAGCTGGTTCGAAGATCAAAATGTAATTTACAGACGTCGTAGAGAATTAACAGAAAAATTAGCAGAGAAATTGGGCTGCAAAGTTTACAAAGAAGGTGTTGGACTATTTGTTTGGGCAAAACTTCCGGAAGGAATAGCGTCAGCAGAGAAGTTTATTGATGAAATATTATATGAGAAATATATTTTCATCACGCCGGGAACTATTTTCGGGAGCAATGGCGAAGGATACATCAGATTCTCACTGTGTGTAAAAGAAGAAAAAGTACAAGAAGCGATAGAGCGATTTTAGGTATTAAGATTTTAGAATCAAGAATCAAGATTTTTATCCAGATGTCAGGCTGAGGGAAGTCGAAGCCCATATTCCAATTGAAGCGCGACCTTCGACTTCGCTCAGGGAGACAAATAAGATCAAAAATTGGAAATTAAAGAAATAGTATGAAAATATACGTAATAGGAATAGGATTAATTGGCGGTTCGATGGTGTTGGACATCAAGGACCAACATCCAAATGCCGCTGTTTTTGGAATTGACAGTAATGAAAAACACCTGCAGGAAGCAATTGATTTAGGAGTTATTGATCAGGAAGGACATTTTGAAGATTTGTCAGGAGCTGATTTTGTAATTGTTTCGGTTCCTGTAGATGTGGCACTAACGGTTTTGCCAAAAGTACTGGATTTAGTGGGCGATAAAACAATCGTTTTTGAAGTGGGGTCGACTAAAAAACCAATTTGCGATGCAGTAGCAAGCCACCCAAAAAGAAGAAATTTTATTGCCACGCATCCAATAGCCGGTACAGAGTTCTCAGGACCTTCGGCGGCGATAAGAGGATTGTTTAAAGGGAAAACGAATATTATTTGCGAGGTGGAAAAAACCACTTTTAAATTGCAGGAAAAGGCATTAAAGCTTTTCAGCGAAATAGGGATGAGGATTCGATACATGGATCCGGTTTCGCACGACAAACACATCGCTTATGTGTCGCATTTATCGCACATCAGTTCATTTATGCTTGGGAAAACGGTGATGAACAAAGAAAAAGACGAACAGGATATTTTCGATATGGCGGGAAGCGGATTTGAAAGTACAGTACGTCTGGCCAAAAGTTCTCCCGCGATGTGGACGCCCATTTTTGAGCAGAATAAAGAGTACGTTCTCGAAACTTTAGAAGCATACATTTCAAATCTCAGTCGGTTTAGAGATTTGCTGAAAGAAGAAGATTATAGCGCCATTTTTGAAGAAATGGAAAGCACCAATAAAATTAAAGAAATACTAAACGGATTAACAATTAAAAAATAAACTATAACAAAGATGGAAAATAAGAAAGAAATGAGAAAGTGGTTAGAAGATTTCAATTTAAATCACCCACTTGTGATAGCAGGACCATGCAGCGCAGAGACAGAAGATCAGGTATTGAAAATTGCACGTGAGTTGAAAGATTCAAAAGTTAGTGTATTCAGAGCAGGAATCTGGAAACCAAGAACGCGTCCGGGAGGATTTGAGGGTGTTGGAGAAATTGGTTTGAAATGGTTACAAAAAGCAAAAGCTGAAACCGGTTTATTAATGGGAACTGAAGTAGCAACTGCAGCACACTGTAAATTGGCTTTAGAACACGATATCGACGTTTTATGGGTAGGTGCCCGTACAACGGCAAACCCTTTTGCAGTTCAGGAAATTGCAGATACTTTGAAAGGAACAGACAAAATCGTTTTGGTTAAAAACCCGGTAAACCCTGATTTAGCTTTATGGTTAGGTGGTGTGGAGCGTTTGCACATGGCAGGAATCGAAAAATTAGGGGTGATTCACAGAGGATTTTCGACTTACGAAAAAACAAAATACAGAAACATTCCGGAATGGCAAATTGCAATCGAATTGCAAAATAAATTCCCTGATCTGCCATTAATCATCGATCCGTCTCATATTACAGGAAACCGTAACATGATTTTCGAAGTGACTCAGGAAGCTTTAGATTTGAATTACGATGGTATGATTATCGAAACGCATTACGATCCGGACAATGCCTGGAGTGATGCCGCTCAACAAGTAACTCCGGATGCCTTGAAGCAAATCATAAAAGATTTGACCATCAGAAAAACAGATGATACTACAGACGAGTACAACCAAAAAATGAAGAGATTAAGAGCAAACATTGACGTTTTGGATGCTAACTTATTAGAGTTGCTTGGAAAACGTATGAAAGTTGCTGATGAAATCGGACAGGTGAAAAAAGACGCAAACGTTGCGATTCTTCAAAATAACCGTTGGAATGAAATTTTAGGAAAAATGATTTTGGAAGGAGAGAAAAAAGGACTTACCGAAGAATTTGTTTTGAGAATGTTTAAAGCAATTCACCAGGAAAGTATTGGTCACCAGGAAAAAGTTTTCAATACATAATTTTTTCTAAACACATAAGTGATATAAGTTAATTAGAACTTTTTAAACTCTGCTCTACGATTTTCTTATGTCACAATTTTAAAAATAGATTGTTTTTTTTACATTAAATCTCCTTTGCTTTTGGGCTTTGGAGATTTTTTTTTGAAATAAATAGTATCTTCCCAACCTTTTGATGTTTTTTGTTCTCTATAAAAGTATAAACCTAAATTTTCGTATCATGAAGTCAAAATTGTTTTCGTCTGTGCCGGGCATTTTTCGGATGAATTTGCATGTATTGTTTTTATTCTTTTTGTTTATGGGAATAAAAAGTTTCGCACAAAGTCCTGAACTAACGGTTAAAGGAGAGGATGCTGAAAAAGTGAGAATGAACAAACTTTTCGTCAATGTAAAAGTGGTAGGAAACATTGCTTATACTACTGCCGAAATGCACTTTTTTAATTCAGGAACCCGTCAGATGGAGGCAGAACTTATTTTTCCGTTACCGGAAAATGTTTCGGTTTCCAGATATGCTATTGATATTAACGGAAAAATACGTGAAGCAGTTCCGGTTAATAAAAATAAAGGGAAACAGGTTTTTGAAGCGATTGAACATCGTCGTGTTGACCCGGGATTACTGGAGAAAGTAGATGGGAATAATTTTAGAACGAGAATTTATCCGTTACTGCCAAATGGAGAACGAACCGTGATTATTGGTTACGAAGAAGAACTTTCGGCTTTTGATAAAGACAATCTGGTGTATCAATTGATGAGTCGTTTTCCAAAAAAAATAGATCAGTTTGAAATTAATGTATCAGTTTTAGGAGCTTCAACGGTACCAACAGTTACTGAGAATTCAGGAAACGAGATTACTTTTTCAAAATGGAACCAATCTTTTCAGGCTTCGATCAAAAAAGAAAACTATCAGCCTGCAGAAAAAATAGTTTTTAAAATTCCATTGCAGCAGAATATTCCAAGTGTATTGATGCAGGATGTTGGTGGCCAACATTATTTTTACGGGAATACTTTTGTAGAAGGGAATAAAACAGCGAAAAAGACACCAGCTTCGATTGGTTTAATTTGGGATAACTCGCTTAGCTGTCAGAATAGAGATTTAAAAAAGGAACTGGATTTGTTAAATGTTTATTTCCAGAAAATAAAAAATACAAAAGTTACCCTGTACTTTTTGAATTATACTTTCGAAAAACGAAAAGAATTTGTAGTTTCTGATGGAAATTGGTCCGAATTAAAAGCAGTTTTAGAAAATACGAAATACGATGGCGGAACTCGTTTTTCACAAATCAGTTTTGAAAACCAGGATGAATTTTTATTTTTCACAGATGGATTATCTTCTTTGAGTGAAAATCTTTTACCCAAAACGAGGAAACCTCTTTACATAATTACCTCTTCAGTTTCTTCAGATTTTGCTTTTCTCAACTTTTCTTCAATGAAAACCGGCGGAAATTTCATCAATTTAAATCAGATAAATGCTGAAGCTGCTTTAGATAAATTGGTAAATACTAATTTAAAGTTTCTTGGAATAAAGGAGAATTTAACGGTAACTGATGTATTTCCTATAGAAGGAACTTCGGTTTCGGGAAATTTTAGTTTTTCGGGGATTTCTTTGAATCCGAAAAATGAGATTACACTTCTTTTTGGTTACGGCAACCAAGTAGTTTTGGAACGAAAAATTACGCTTGAAGCTGCTATTCAAGCTACCAAAGAAGTAAATATTGAAAAACTTTGGGCGCAGAAAAAAATTGCCAACCTCGATTTTCAATATGACAAAAATGCAGATGAAATCGAGCTTCTGGGCAAGAAATACGGAATCATAACAAAGAATACTTCATTGATTGTTCTGGAAGATATTCGCGATTATATTTCTTATGAAATTATGCCGCCAGCAGAATTGCGTGCCGAATTTGACCGAATTAAAAAACAGGAACATGATGCTACACTGGCGCAGCAAAAAAATAATTGGGAAAGTATTGAAAATTATTTTAAGGAATTAAATATTTGGTGGAAAAAGAATGTTCAATACAAAGGGCAGAAAATTGCGTCTAAGTATAAATACAAAAGGCAACTTCCGCCGCCTGGTTTAGGTAGAGATGGAGGCACAGTTTATCAAGAGACTATAAAAGGAGATCCTGATGCAGTATTGACTGTAGATGAACCTGTTGGCGCAGGAACAGTCGCGACAGTAATTGAAGACAACAATGTATATAATACTGCTTCTGCCCCAAAAGTAGATCAGGTTAAATTTGTTGCGCCAGTGGTAGCAAAAGCGGAAGAAGTTACTGAGGATATACCAAAAATTGCTGATATAAAAGATAAAAAAGTAGGAAGCGAAGAAATTAATAAAGTTTCAAACAGCGAAGAATTACAAGAAGTAGTTGTAGTAGGGTATGGTACTCAAAAAAAATCAGATTTAACAGGAGCTCTTGAAGAAGGCACATTAAAAAATAAAGATTTTTCAGAAGATTCAAATTTTAATGGAGGTTATTTAGCCGGAGATTCAAAAAAGCCTTTAATTATTGTTGATGGTCAGTTTTATGAGGGTGAATTAACCGATTTAAAGTCAGATGATATCGCTTCGGTAGAGGTGTTGAAAGATCCGTCGAGAATTTCTACATATGGTAGCAGAGGGGCAAATGGAGTTATTATCATAACAACGAAAAAGGACTTTTCGAATAGTGGAGTTGTAGAAACAAAAAGTTGGAATCCAGATCGATTGTATTTAAAAGCGTTGGCCTCAGCTCCAAAAGAAAAACAATATGATTTGTATTTTGAATTACGAAAAGCACAGGAAAGGAACCCAAGTTTTTATTTTGATGCGGCTCATTTTTTCTACAATCAGGGCGATGTAAAAAAAGCGTTGCTGATCCTTAGTAATATTGCTGATTTAGGGTTAGAGAATCATCAGCTTTATAAAACTTTGACTTATACTTTGCGTCAGTGGAAAGATCATAATGATGCAGTTTTTACTGCAAAACAAGTGGCAAAATGGAGAGAACATGAACCACAGAGTCTTAGAGATTATGCTTTAACACTAGAAGATGCAGGAAAATATCAAGAAGCTTTTGATCAATTAATTAAAGCGCTTGAAGTGAATTATTATGGAGAAATGAGTGGCCAGTATGAAGGTGTAGAGGATATTATTCTAATGGATGTTAATCGAATGATAACAGAACATTCTGGCATAAAAACGGGTAAGCTTGATAAAAAGTACCTTGCAAAAATGCCGGTTGATATCAGAGTTATCATGAACTGGAACCAAATGGATGTTGATTTGGATTTACATGTAATTGAGCCAACAAATGAAGAATGTTATTACAGCCATACTTCTACACAAATTGGAGGAAGATTTTCTAAAGATTTTACAGAAGGTTATGGGCCGGAGCAATATATAATTCGAAATGCAATAAAGGGGAAATATAAAATTAAAACCGATTATTTTGGAGAAACTGAATTAACTGAAAATGGTCCAGCAACATTAATGGTCGAAATTTATATTACAAGAGCAGGAAAAACGTCCAGAACTTTAAAAACGATTCAGTTAGGAAAAGTTAAAGAGAATGATATTTTAGCCGAAATTATCTGGTAAATCTTTCAAATAAAGAGTAAGCCTTTAATTTTAAAAGGCGAAGTTGCGTTGTTCAATTCTAAAAACGTAATTTTGCCTTTTATTTTTTAGTTCAAGGAATAATCTAAAAACTAAAATCAGAAATCTAAAAAAATAGAATGACAGGAATCGTATATAAATCTACAGGAAGTTGGTACACTGTGAAATCAGAAAAGGGTGATTTTATAGAATGCCGTATGAAAGGGAAGTTTAGGATGAAGGGTATTAAGAGCACCAATCCAATTGCTGTAGGTGATATTGTTGATTATGAATTGGAGCAAACTTCAGATGCGGTAACCGGAACGATTTTTAATATTCACGAAAGAAAAAACTATATCGTTCGTAAATCGGTTAATTTATCCAAACAGATTCATATCATTGCATCCAATATAGATCAGGTTTTTTTACTGATTACGATTAATAATCCGCCAACAACAACGAGTTTTATAGATCGTTTTTTAGTTACAGCCGAAGCGTATGGAATTGAAGCTGTTTTGATTTTTAATAAAATCGATACTTTGGATGAAAATACTTTGGACGAACAGCTTTATCTGCAGCACATTTATCAGGAAATAGGATATAAATGCCTGCGTATTTCTTCGACAGAGAATAAAGGAGTGGATAAGCTTAAAGAAATGATGGTGGGTAAAGTAAGTATGTTTTCCGGGCATTCCGGTGTTGGAAAATCAACATTGGTCAATGCGATGGAACCAAGTTTGCATCTTAAAACTACTGTAATTTCAGAACAAAGTAAACAAGGGCAGCACACCACCACTTTTGCCGAAATGTACGATCTGTCTTTTAATGCACAGATTATCGATACTCCGGGAATAAAAGGTTTTGGAATTGTTGATATGGAACCTTCAGAAATAAGCGGTTATTTTCCGGAATTCTTCCGATTAAAAGATCAGTGCAAGTTTAACAACTGTTTACATAAAGAAGAACCACATTGTGCGATCAAAGCCGCTTTGGAAAAAGATGAAATCGCCTGGTCCCGCTATAATAGTTATCTTAAAATTTTGGAAGGAGACGAAGAGCATTACCGCACGGATACTTATGGTGATGATCGTGCAGCGAGTGATGAAACGAGAAAATAAATTCAGTTAAAAGGTCGATGTTTAAAAAGTTTCGAAAGGACTTTTTTTAACTTTTTGGCTTTATAACTTTCAACTTTAAGACTTACATAAATGAGAATAGTACTGCAAAGAGTTTCAGAAGCATCCGTAACAGTCGATCAGAAAAAAGTTGCAGATATTCAGAAAGGTTTATTGGTTTTAGTGGGAATAGAAGAAGCCGATACGCAGGAAGATATTGATTGGCTGGTGGGTAAAATCATAAAAATGAGAATTTTTGCAGACGAAAACGATGTTATGAATTGTTCAATTCAGGATATCGATGGAGATATTATTGTAGTGAGTCAGTTTACACTTCATGCTTCTACTAAAAAGGGGAATCGTCCTTCATATATAAAAGCGGCAAAACCGGACTTTGCAATACCGATGTATGAGAATTTTTTACAATCCTTAGAAAGGGAATTCAATAAAAAAATACAGGCAGGAATTTTCGGTGCCGATATGAAAGTTGGTCTGGTTAATGACGGACCTGTGACTATTTTAATAGACAGTAAAAACAGAGATTAAAAAAATATTAGACGAGTGTTAAGAATTTCTAAAAAAAAATTATATTTGGCGAAATTACTTACTAAATGAAAAGCCTAGTTCTTACGTTATTTTTCTTCTTTTTCACCTTTGTTTTAACAGCTCAGAAGAGCGAATATAGTTCAGCTGCAATTGCCGACAGTCTTAAAGAAAATGCCAATGCAGTAGTTCGTCTGGATCAGATTGATATAGCGATTTTGTCTCAACGAACTATGAACGCTAGAAATCGTCGTGTTGTTACGGTTTTAAACGAAAAAGGACTTAGCGCAATACAAGCTCATGAATATTATGATAAATCAACTTCGGTCAGGAGTATCGAAGCGGTAGTTTATGATGCTTTTGGTAAGGAAATTAAAAAAGTAAAAAGGAAAGATTTTAAAGATCAGAGCGTTGTTGGAGGTAGTACGCTCTTTTCTGATAGTCGTGTTATATATTTAGACTATACTCCAATTTCCTACCCTTTCACAGTTGAGTTTAGCAGTGAGGTCCAAACTTCTTCAACTGCTTTTATTCCAAGTTGGATGCCTTTAAAAGGGTTTTATACCAGCATTGAAAAAGCAGTTCTAAATGTCGTCTATCCTGCTGATTTGGGATTTAAAAAGAAAGAACTTCAATTTTCAGGGTTCAACGTAAAGAAAACAATCGATACCAGTACGCAGCTTTCTTATACTGCAAGTACTATTTTAGCCCAAAAACAGGAAGATTATAGTCCGGTATACAGAGATCTTTTTCCTAAAGTTATGATGGGATTAGAACATTTTCATCTGGAAGGCGTTGACGGTACCGCCACAAATTGGACTGATTTTGGTAAATGGTATTCTGAAAAAATACTTTCCGGAACAACCGATTTGCCAGAGGAAACCAAAGTTAAAATAAAAGCGATTGTTGGCAACGAAAAAGACCCGATTAAAAAAGCAAAATTGGTTTACGATTTTGTTCAAAAAAAATCCAGATATGTAAGTATTCAGGTTGGAATTGGTGGTTGGAAACCTATGCTGGCGACCGATGTTGACCGCTTGGGTTATGGCGATTGTAAAGCTTTAACCAATTATACTAAAGCACTTTTACAAGCCGTAGATGTTCCGTCTTATAATACAATTTTATACGGAGATTCTAATAAAACAAATATCGAATCTGATTTTGTTTCCATGCAGGGAAATCACATGATTCTATCAATTCCGAATGGCAATCAGTATACCTGGTTAGAATGTACAAGTCAGGACGATCCTTTTGGATATCAGGGAACTTTTACCGATGATAGAGATGTATTGGTTGTTAAACCTGAGGGAGCAGAAATTGTAAGGACTAATATCTATGAAGATAAGGGTAATACTCAAATCGAAAAAGGAACTTATACAATCGATGAAAGCGGGCATTTTTCCGGTTCTATTTTAATAAATTCAGAAGGATCTCAATACGCTTCGAAAACACGAATAGAGCATTTACAGCCAACGGAAAAAGAAGCACATTACAAAGAGTATTGGGATAACATCAACAATCTGAAATTGGGTAAAATAACTTTGAACAATAACAAAGAGACAATACGTTTTACCGAAGATGTTCAGCTTAGTGCTTTGAATTATGCAACAGTTTCAGGGAATAAACTAATTTTTGCCGTTGATGCATTTAATCAAAGCGGCACAAACGTAAAGAGAATCCGAAACAGAAAAAACCCCTTTCAGATTCAGCGTGGATATGCAGATACAGACGAGATTGAGGTCAATTTACCAGCAGGTTTTGCTATAGAGTTTTTGCCTTCAAACTTTGAGTTAAAAGGAAAGTTCGGCGAATATAAAACTGAAATCATCAAAAAAGAAAATAATAAATTACTCTACAAACGCTCGCTGTTTTTGAATAAAGGAAAATATTCCAACAAAGAATACGATGACTATCGTCTTTTTATGGAGCAGATAGCAAAAAATGATAATGCCAAAATTATACTAACCAAGAATTAATCAAAATGAAACCAATCAAATTTTTAAGTTTTTTAATTGTATTGCTCTGTATGTTCAAAGTAAGAGCACAAGAGTTTAAATTAGGAAAAGTGTCTGTTGCTGAATTAGAACAGAAAGTACACCCTAAAGATTCATCAGCGGCGGCTGCTATTTTGTATAAAAAAGGAACGGCCAGATTTGAATACGATGAAACGCAAGGCTTTGTTGTGGTAACGGAAGTCGAAACCAGAATTAAAATCTATAAAAAGGAAGGATATGATTGGGCAAATCAAAAAGTATGGTATTATAACGAGAATGACTTTAAAGAAAAGGTAACATTTAGCGATGCAGTTACCTATAATTTAGTAGGAGGTAAAATCGAAAAAACAAAGCTTAAGAGCGATGGAGTGTTTGACGAAGTAGTTAATAAATTCAGAGCGCAAAAAAAGATTACCATGCCTAATGTAAAAGAAGGCTCTGTTCTGGAGTTTAGATATGTTTTAAGATGTCCAAGCGATCGAATGATCAGAGAATGGGATTTTCAAACCAGTATTCCTGTAGATTATTCAGAATTTACAACTTATATTCCGGAGTATTATGTGTTTAATCCAAGACAGAAAGGGTATATTTTTCCAAAAACTACAGTAGAGAAAGCTTTAAAGACGCTCACTTTTACAAGTAAAGAAAGAAATGGTTGGCTGAACAGCTCGACAACATTTTCTACAGACAAATTAGATTATCAGGAAACCAAAACAACTTATGTGGCCAAAGATTTTCCGGCTATGAAAGAGGAGGCTTTTGTAAATAATATTGATAATTATACGGCAAGTATTCAGCATGAATTATCGATGACTAAATTTCCGCGTGCAGAGTTTAAAATGTATTCAGTAGATTGGAACTCGGTTGTGAAAACGATTTACGAAAACAAGGATTTTGGTGCAGAGTTAAGCAAGACGGGATATTTTGAAGAAGATTTGAAAAAGAAACTGGAGGGGAAAAATAGCCTTGAAGAAAAAATATTAGTTGTTCTGCATCATGTGAAAGAAAATGTGAAATGGAATGATTATTTTGGATATTACGCAGATAATGGCGTTAAGAAAGCGTATAAGGAAAAGACAGGAAATATTGCTGATATTAATTTAATGCTTACCGCGATGTTGCGTTATGCGGGCTTAACAGCAAATCCTGTTTTAGTGAGTACACGTTCTAACGGGATTTCGCTTTTTCCAAACAGAACCGCTTTTAATTATGTGATTGCGGCGGTTGAAACGCCAGAGGGGAATATACTTCTAGATGCTTCAGATAAGTATTCAACCCCTAATGTTTTGCCACTTAGAGCCCTAAATTGGTACGGTCGATTGATTAGAAAAGACGGAAGCTCTGAAGAAGTAGATTTGATGCCTAAAAAATCGTCGAATGATATTGTGTTTATGAATTATAGTGTTGATCCTGATGGTAAAATCACAGGAAAAGCCAGAAGACAATGTACGGATTACAATGCTGTGATTACCAGACATAACATTTCCAGTCTCAAAGAAGAGGAATATCTGGAAAAATTGGAAAATCAAAACAATAAAATTGAAATCAGTGAGTACTCAAAAACCAATGAAAAAGATATTCTATTGCCTATTGTCGAATCGTACTCTTTTACAGGAAGCAATTTATGTGAAGTAATTGGCGGTAAAATATATGTGAGTCCGATGTTGTTTTTTGCAAATCAGGAAAACCCATTCAAACAGGAAGTGAGAGAATATCCGGTAGATTTTGGTTTCCCGTTTACTGATAAATACAATATTACGCTTAAAATTCCTGAAGGATTCGCAGTAGAAACATTACCTGCACCAGCAATTTTCAATATGGAAGAGAATTTAGGAACTTTTAAGTTTAACATTGCAGCAAACGATAATCTTTTACAAATCACAGTGCAGCACCAGATTAATGATGCAATTGTATCTACTGAAAAATATGAAATGCTAAAAGAATATTACAAAGGGATGATCGCTAAAGAAACAGAGAAAATTGTTTTAAAGAGAATCTAGCGGTATTAAAAGATTAGAATTATTTTTGTTGAAAAATAGAACTATGGATTTGAAAAATGCACAACTAGATGTCGATACCTGGATTAAAGAACACGGCGTTCGTTATTTTAACGAATTAACCAATATGGCACAACTTACAGAAGAAGTAGGTGAAGTCGCTCGTATTATTGCCCGCAGGTATGGAGAACAGTCAGAGAAAGAAAGCGATAAAAATAAAGATTTAGGAGAAGAACTGGCCGATGTTGTTTTTGTAGTACTATGTCTGGCCAATCAAACCGGAATAGATTTACAAGCTGCTTTTGATAAAAAAATGGATTTAAAATCAGTTCGCGATAAAGACCGTCATAAAAACAACGATAAATTAAAATAATGTGATAAGTCCTGGTAAAGTTTTGGAGTGTCCTTTATTTAAAATAGATTTGCAAAAATGCTATAATATAATTACCCTATAATGAATTTACTACTCCAAACCACTCAACATAATTTACAAGGACAAATTGCAGTAACCGGATCAAAAAGCGAAACCAATCGTTTGTTGTTATTAAAAGCACTGTTCCCAAATATTACTTTAGCCAATACTTCAAACTCCGATGATAGTGAGGTAATGCAAAAAGCACTAATTGGCCATGACGAAATCATAGACATTCATCATGCAGGAACGGCGATGCGTTTTTTAACAGCCTATTTTGCAGTAAATGAAGGCCGCGAAGTAGTCATGACGGGTTCCAGCAGAATGCAGGAGCGCCCAATAAAGATTTTGGTAGAAGCTTTAGAACAATTGGGAGTCGAGATTTCTTATGAAAAAGAAGAAGGTTATCCGCCAATTCGAATCAAAGGAAAAAAAGTAACCGCTTCAAAAGTAACTTTGGCAGCCAACGTAAGCAGTCAGTACATTTCTGCACTTTTATTAGTGGCACCAAAACTGGAGAATGGCTTAGAATTGACTTTAGAAGGTGAAATCACTTCGATTCCATACATCAAAATGACTTTGGCTTTGCTAAATGATTTAGATATCCAGACCAGTTTTGAAGGAAATGTGATCAAAGTATATCCAAAAACAGAAGTAGCTTCTAAAGAAATGGTAGTAGAATCAGATTGGAGTTCGGCTTCGTACTTCTTTAGTTTAGTGGCTTTGGCAGATACTGCTTCTATAACGTTAAGCAGTTACAAGGAAAACAGCTTACAAGGAGATTCTGAATTGGTATCACTTTATGAAAAATTGGGAGTGAAAACTACTTTTCAGAACAATAAAATGACTTTGGTCAAACAAGAGGATTTTAAGTTTGAAAATGTAAATTTTGAATTGAACAATACTCCGGATATTGCGCAAACAATAGTAGTAACTTGTTTAGGTTTAGGAATAGGCTGTCATTTAACAGGTCTTCATACCTTGAAAATTAAAGAAACAGACCGATTGGAAGCGTTGCGAATCGAGCTTACAAAATTAGGGGCTGACATTTCAGTAACCAATGACAGTTTGACTTTGGTGGCATCAGAAAATATTAAGCACAATGTGAAGATTGCGACTTACAATGATCACCGCATGGCAATGGCATTTGCACCCTTGGCTTTAAAAGTGCCTATTGTTATTGAAGATGCCGAAGTAGTTTCAAAATCATACCCTGATTTCTGGAATGATTTGAAAGTATTAAACTTTGAAATTGTCGAAACACTATAAAAAATAGAAGCTCATTTAAGAGCTGAACATAATTCAATAACCTCCGGTTCCAACCGGAGGTTTTTTTGTGGATTTATTTTTGATTTTGACCCGGAAAAGCAACAGCGATTTTTCAGGAGTTCGGATTAAATGAACTTTGGTTTCCTCTAAAGTTAAAGAAAAGCTAAAACTTTCATTTTTAAGGAACTCTAAGGGGCAGTAAACCAAAGACTTTTGAAAATAAACAGCAAAACACTTGACAACGCCTATCTCACAATCGTATATTTGCACACGATTTACAATTTTAGATAAAAAAATCTAAAATCTACACTCTAAAATCAGCAATGTCAATATGAAATTATCACATTTTCAATTCAATTTACCAAAAGAACTTTTAGCGGAGTTTCCAGCAGAAAACAGAGACGAGTCTCGTTTAATGGTAATCGATCGTCAAAAACAAACTATAGAGCACAAAATGTTCAAAGATGTTATCAATTATTTTGATGACGGAGACGTTTTGATCCTTAATAATACTAAAGTTTTTCCTGCACGTTTGTACGGAAATAAAGAAAAAACAGGAGCAAGAATTGAAGTTTTCTTATTAAGAGAATTAAACTCAGAGCAGCGTCTATGGGACGTTTTGGTTGATCCGGCCCGTAAAATCAGAATTGGTAACAAACTTTATTTTGGCGACGACGATTCGTTAGTGGCTGAGGTAATCGACAACACCACTTCACGTGGTAGAACTTTACGTTTCTTATACGACGGTTCTTACGAAGAATTCAGAAATAAATTGACAGAACTTGGAGAAACTCCGATTCCTAAATACATCAACAGAGAAGTAACTGCTGAAGATGCTGAAAGATACCAGACCATTTATGCAAAAGAAGAAGGAGCTGTAGCAGCACCAACTGCAGGTTTACACTTCTCGAAACACCTTTTGAAAAAATTAGAAATTAAAGGAGTAAATTTTGCAGAAGTAACACTTCACGTAGGTTTAGGAACTTTTAACCCGGTTGAGGTTGAAGATTTGTCCAAACACAAAATGGATTCTGAAGAATTGATCATCAGACAAGAAGCGTGTGATATCGTAAATGCTGCAAAAACAGGTAGAAAACGTATCTGTGCGGTTGGAACAACTTCAATGCGTGCCATCGAAAGTTCAGTTTCCTCTCAAAATACTTTAAATCCTTATGAAGGCTGGACGAATAAATTTATTTTCCCTCCTCACGATTTTAGTATTGCCAACTGTATGATTACAAACTTCCACACACCAAAATCAACATTATTAATGATGATTTCTGCATTCTGTGGTCATGATTTAATGAAAAGAGCTTACGAAGAAGCGATCAAAGAAGAATACAAATTCTATTCTTACGGAGATGCAATGTTAATTCTTTAATTAGAATTTATCTTATAGACGGACCCGACAGGTTTTTAAAACTTGTCGGGTTTTTTATTTTATAATGGTTTCAAGTTTCAAGTTTCAAGTTTCAAGTTTCAGGTTTCAGGTTTCAGGTTCTGTTGGTAACTTGAAACCTGAAACTTGAAACAAAATAAACAATTTTTGTTATTTTAGCATTCAAAACAAAAACACAATGACTTTTCAAAATACACGCGAATTCGCGAAACAACTCGATTCAGAGGATATTTTAAATCACTATCAGGACCAATTTATATTTCCAAAAGTTAACGACAAAAGAGTGATTTATTTCACCGGAAACTCTTTAGGATTGCAGCCAAAACGTACCAAAGCTTATATTGATGAAGTAATGAACGATTGGGCAGATCTTGCCGTAGAAGGTCACTTTTACGCCGAAAAACCATGGTGGGATTATCAGGAAAGATTCGCCGGACCCCTGAGTAAAATAGTGGGAGCTTTACCTTCCGAAGTAACAGTAATGAATACTTTGACTGTAAATCTTCATTTGTTAATGGTTTCTTTTTATCAGCCAACCGCAACCCGTTACAAAATCATCTGTGAGGAAAAAGCATTTCCTTCAGATCAATATATGTTTCAGAGTCAGGTACATTTTCATGGTTATAAAACAGAAGATGCGATTGTAGAAATTAAACGCCGTGAAGGAGAACATAATATTCGCCTTGAAGATATTCTGGCCAAAATTGAAGAAGTTGGAGATGAATTGGCTTTAGTGTTAATAGGAGGAGTAAATTATTATACCGGGCAGGTTTTTGATATGAAAACCATTACCGCTGCAGGTCAAAAAGCAGGAGCAAAAGTGGGTTGGGATCTGGCACATGCAGCCGGAAATATTAAACTACAGCTTCACGATTGGAATGTAGATTTTGCTGCCTGGTGCAGTTATAAATATATGAATTCAGGACCGGGGAATGCTTCAGGCTGTTTTGTACATGAAAAACATCACAACAACCCGGACTTACCAAGATTTGCCGGATGGTGGGGACATAACAAGGAACGTCGTTTTAAAATGGAGCCTAATTTTGATCCGGTTCATGGAGCAGACGGTTGGCAAATTAGTAATTTACCAATACTTTCCTTAGCACCTTATTTGGCTTCCGTTGAAATGTTTGCTGAGGTTGGAATGGATAACCTGATCGCAAAAAGAGATAAAATTACCGCTTATTTAGAGTTTATCCTACATGAAATTGATAAAGAGGTAAAAGGAAATTTTGAGATTATAACGCCTTCAAATCTTAGTGAAAGAGCTTCTCAGCTTTCTGTTTTTCTACATGGAGAAGGAAGAAGCTTATTTGATTACCTGATGAAAAATGGCGTGATAACAGATTGGCGTGAACCTAATGTAATCCGTCTGGCACCCGTTCCGTTGTACTGTTCGTATGAAGACATGTATGATTTTGGACAGATTCTTAAAAAAGGAATTTTAGGAGAATAAGTCAAAGTATAATCCCGTGCAGATTCAAATAGATTGAAGTAGTTTTTTAAAATCATTTTAATCATTATAATCTGTGGCGAAACAGAACCTTCAAATTCTATAAGTTTTCTGCAAAATCCTGTAACCTTCCAGAAAAAAGTTCTTCCTTACTTTGTAGTGTAATAATTTTTTAAACTACAATCTCATGAAAGCTTTATATATTTTTATAGCTGCGGTATTTCTTGTTTCTTGCCAGAATCAGGGAAAAGAGGATATCAATAAAGCAAAACAAGCTAGTATTGATTCGATGAAAGTTGAAATCAGTAAACAAAGAGTTATTGATTCAATGAGAACGGAAATGGCAAAGATCAGAGAAGAGCAAAAGGTAGAGGCGCAACAAAAGTTAGAAACACAAAAAGTAGTCGTGGTCAATCAAAAAGCTGACGTAACCCCGACTGCAACACAAACCACTCCCAAAAAGAAAGGCTGGAGTTCAGCTGCCAAAGGAGCTGTAATAGGTGCCGGAGTAGGAGCAGTGACAGGAGCCATTGTTAGCAAGAGAAAAGGCGAAGGTGCAATAATAGGCGGTTTAGCCGGAGCAGGTGTTGGAGCCGGAACCGGAGCTATTATCGATGGCAGCAAAAAGAAAAAAGAGTAAACGATAAAACAGTTTTAAAATAAAACCGCCGATTTAAATTTTAAATCGGCGGTTTCTTTATACCAACTCACAAGTTGGAACTTTAATTGTAGCCAGTTCCAGTTTGTAAAAATCGAATTGGTATTTGATTTTTTCGGGATCTTCCTGAAAATAGAAAGAAGACGAAAACAAATTTTCATAATAGGCAATTCCGTCTAAGAGATTAGCTTTAAAAGCAGTCCATTTCTTTAATTGGGCATTGGTGATTTCTCCCGAAATATTATTTATTTCATTCCTAAAGTAGTCGATATACATTTTTAATTCCTTTACAAACAGATTAGGCCTGTTATTAGCCCTCAGAATTGATTTATTTCCATAAATATGTGCCAGCATATCAGACAAAGAAACTTCTTGATCAAAATAGGCCATATTAGGGCCTGGGCAGATAACAACTCCCTGCGCCTGACCTTTTATCTGAATATTATTTTCTAAATAAGATGCATTGGCCAATCCGACGCATAAACAGGCTTTTTCGGTGATCGAAAACTTCTCTCTCTCGTAAGCTTCCTTCGAAAGACTATTTTTTTTAGCGTCTAATTCTGCCAGTTTAATGTCCTGAAATTTCTTCGATGCTGTGCAAATTCCATGTGGATCATATTCCTTACTCAAGGCCAGGAATTTTTTCGGGCAGGAACTTCCAGCTTTATTTTGCTCGATTCTTTTTTGCTTTAAAGCCTCATTTGTAGTGCCTTTTAACGTGTTAAACGGAACTCCCAGTGGAGAAATGTGGCTCAGATACAAGTCTTTTTCTTTAGCATCCATTAATAATTTACGAGTCGCGGGGTCTACAGAAGTTGCTTCGGGAACCAGTAAAAAAGGAGATCCCCATCCTACAGAGTCCACTTCGTAATTTTGCAATAAAAAATCGTGTTCTTCGGCAGTACCTACGCCTCCCTGAACCGTAATTTTCAAAGGCAATGGTGCTTGAGGGACATGAACTTGTTTTTGCTGTAATACCTTTGTCATCAATTCATGTGCAGACTGAATAAGCTGATTCTTTTTCTGCCTGAATTCTTCTAAAATCGGACCTAGTAAAAGACCTTCAGTGGCAAAAGCATGTCCGCCGCAGTTTAGTCCTGATTCAATTCGGTATTCAGAAACCCACAGGCCCTTTTTGGCCAGGAAATTTCCCTGTATCATAGCCGATCTGAAATCGCTGACTTTTAGAATGATTCTCTTTTTAAGCTCGTTTTTACTATTGGGAAAGAAATCTGAAAAATTTTCAAAATAGCTGTACAATCTCGGATTCATTCCGGCAGAAAGTACCACCGAAGATTCAAGATCACTATTGGCAAAACCTCGCAAAGCAGCATGAGCATCATTAAATTCAATCGGAAGCTGTTCGTTTTTTTCAAAATTATCTTTGTCGATTTTGGTCATGATATTCACATCAATACAACCGGGTGAAAGATGTGATTCAATGTAGTTTTGGATATTTTCTTTAAAAGAAATCCCGTCCTCCAGTAAATTCTGAAACCCCTTTTTGATGTCGGAAGTATTCGGTAACATCGCAATGTAGTTTTCTAACGCAGTTTTACTTTCGATTAATTCCGTTTTAAAATTTTCAAATTTCTCTTTCACAATTTTATCGACCAAATTGAGATATGAAGTAATGCGCTGTGCCCTGTAGTCCTGAAATTTTTGACTTATCTCTTCGTACGGAAAATTAAATTTAGTACTGTAAAAATTACGCATCTTCTCAATCAGATCATCATCAGCGATAGAAATTACAGACGAAATACCAAATTGTGCCACTCGAATCGGACTGTCAATTGTATATGCGAGACCCATTACAGGAATATGAAAAGTGTGTAACGATGGTTTTGCCATTTGTTTTTAAATTAAAATAAAAGCAAATGTTGGGAAAATAAAATTCAAAAAACCTGATAAATATCAGGTTTGCAGATTATTATTCCTTTGACCTTATCCGAAATGAAACTCTTCAGAAGAATAAATAAGTTAAATTAAAATTTGGGTAAAAGACGCTGCAATACTTCTCCATAGAAAATTGTAAAAAGATTTTTCGGGAATTCGGTCCAATTCAACATCAGCAGTTTTAGATGTTGCTCCCGAGTCATCTTTGAGTACTAAATTGGCAACTGCAGTTTTTAGTTTCGCTTCCTTTTCAGGATGTTTCTTTTTAAAGAGTTTTACTTTTAAATTTTCATAGTCCAGCAAAGCGTTTCCTTTAACGTTATCATCGTTTCCGTAAAAATCAAATTGATATTTATGGAATTTGCCGGTAAAAGTAGTGTTGATGTAAGGTTTGGTAAAACGTTCCATTGCGGCAACATTGAAACGGGAGATCGTTCCCTCAATGTGAAAACTGTCTTTAGGATCGAGAACATTAAAACTCCAATCAACATGTAAAGGAGACGTTTTCATGAAAAGGCAATTGATTTTAATTTTCACATCAGCAGTTTTCTTTAAAGCAAAACCGCTTTTCAGATGGATAGCCTGCAAATTGAAATTGTCAAAATTTAGAATCCCGGGACCTTTTGAAAAGTCAATTTCTTCCTCATAAACCAATTTTGATTTTAAAATCTGGATCGTATCAATCTGCAGAGGAAACTTAATTTTTCGCAATAAGGCATTGTAAAGATATTTTTTACTCAAATCATCTTTCGGTATCTTATTGCGATAGATATTAGCGTTCAAATGATGAGCAACCAATGAGTTGGCTTTGAAGAAAAATTGCTCTTTTTTAAAACCCCAATCCATTTTTTCAATGTCAGCTGAATCCAGTTTTAGCGTATAAATATCTTTCTCTTTGTCGAGTTTTTGAACAAATTCTTTTCGATTAAATTCAGGCAAATAAGAAAAATTCTTAAGTCTTAGAAATTGATTTTCGCTGCTGATTTTGCCAATATTCAGGCGATAAAAGGCATTGGGTTTAAAATATAAACTATCACAGACCAAAACATACTTTTCAAAATGCAGGGGGATTTTTTCTTTTAAAGTAGTAGCAGTAACCAAAATTCCTTCGAGCTTTAGAATCATTTTTTTGATGCTAAAAATAGGTTGGTTATGGTTCAGCGAAACCACATCAACACTTCCTTCGTTTAAATAGATATTGGAAACCGCAATTATTTTTTGAAAAGGGGCTATAATTTCTGTCTGAATACTTCTGCTATTGTTTAAAAGCTTATCCCCTTTTTTATATAAAATGACGCGGGGTTTGTTGATGATGATACTTTCGGCTTGAATAATATCGCGGAAGGCCAGATCCCAAATGTTAAAATGACGAATCGTAATGGATTCAATTTTGGAGTAGATTCCGTTTTTAGTTTTGCTGTTCTGAAGTTGATTTTTGGGATGGATCAGTAAGGTTTGCGCATTGATGCTTCGGCTCCATAATGAGACTTCGATTTTTTCGTACTGAATCGAATAAGCAGTTTTGTTTTTTTCGTGTACAATAAGAGGCAATTGTTTTTTTATCCAATAGTTGAGGCCCATATCGAATAAAATCACAAAAAAAAGGACTGAAATGATACCGATCGCTATTTTTTTATAGATTGACATTTATAGTATTGATTTTAAATACATAAATTTAGACTTTTAAAAGAGATGTTTCTTACAGGATTTTAAATTTAAGTTACATCATTGCAAAATCATTTATCATTATACGTTTCATAAATATGAGAAAAATTAAAAAAATTCTGTTGGTTTTATTGGTATTGATTGTTATTCTTGGAATTGGTCTTTGTGCCTACATCTTTCATCTGAAGCCTAAATATGAAGGCGAAGTACAACTGAAAAACCTTCAGAAAGAAACCACAGTGTATTTTGATGATTTTGGAGTGCCTCATATTTATGCCGATTCTGAAAAAGACGCGATGACGGCACTTGGTTATGTTCATGCGCAGGAACGATTATGGCAAATGGAATTACTTCGAAGAATTGCACCCGGAAGATTATCGGAAATCTTTGGATCGGTTGCACTAAAAAATGATAAATTTTTCTCCGGAATCGGTATAGAAGAAGCTTCGGCAAAAGCCATAGCAAAATTAGATCCGAACAGTCAGAGTTATAAAATGACCATGGCTTATCTGGACGGGATAAATCAGTACATGGAAGAGGGAGTAACGCCAATTGAGTTTACCCTGGTAGGAGTGAAAAAAGAAAAATTTACCATAAAAGATGTGTATAATATTTTTGGTTATATGTCTTTTAGTTTTGCAATGGCGCAAAAAACAGATCCTTTGTTAACTTTTATTCGGGATAAATACGGTGTTGAATATTTAAAAGATTTAGGGATCGAGGGGGAATTTAATACCACCAGGATCAAAAATTCAAAAGAGAATATCGAAGAATATACCACCATTTCAAAGTCAGTAGCGGCATTGCTGGAGAATTCACTTATTCCTCCTTTTGTGGGAAGTAACAGCTGGGTTGCGGGTCCCACTAAAACGAAAAGCGGAAAAGTGATTTTTGCGAATGATCCGCATATTAGCTTTTCACAGCCTGCGACCTGGTATGAAGCGCATTTGATAACGCCGGATTTTGAATTGTACGGCTGTTATCTGGCCGGAACACCTTATCCGTTATTGGCGCACAATCGCAATTATGCTTACGGACTGACAATGTTCGAAAATGATGATATCGATTTTTATCAGGAAAAAAACAAAGAGGGGGATTCTAATCAATATCAGACACCAACAGGTTTTGCGGCTTATACGTCGATTAAAAAGACGATAAAAGTAAAAGATACGTCAGATGTAGTTCTGACGGTTAAATCAAGCCGTCACGGACCTATTATGAATGATGTACTGGATCGTTTAGGAAAAAAGAATCCTATTGCAATGTCATGGGTTTATACACAACAGCCCATCCAGATTTTAGATGCCGTTTACGGACTTTCGCATGCTAAAAATAAAGACGATTTCAGAAAAGCAGTTTCGCTTGTAGCGGCACCGGGTTTGAACGTGATGTATGGTGATGCTAAAGGAAATGTGGCATGGTGGGCAACCGGAGCACTTTATAAACACGATAAGGGAGTGAACACCTTTCTTATTTTGGATGGTGCCAGCGGTAAAGACGATATTAAAGAGCATTTAGATTTTTCGAAGAATCCTTCTGCCGAGAATCCAAAATGGGGTTATGTGTATTCTGCCAACAATCAGCCTGAGGCTATCGATGGTTTTTTATATCCGGGATATTATTTGCCGGAGGATCGTGCCAAAAGAATTTCAGGTTTAATGGATGCAAAATCAGATTGGGATAAAGAAGCCATCAGTAAGATGATTTTTGATAATACTTCACTGGTTTCACCGGGAGTGGTGCAACGTTTAATTTCGACTGTAGCCGGAAGTTCGCTTTCCGCAGAAGAAAAAGAAGCGATAAATGCTTTGCAATCATGGAAAGGAACCAATAATACGGAGGATGTTGGACCAACGATTTACAATAAATGGGTTTATCTGTACCTGAAAAATACTTTTGAAGACGAAATGGGAGCCGATAACTTTACTTTGTATCTTGATACCTCACTGGGAAAACAAATCATTGCAAGACAAATTCAGAATGAAAATTCCGTTTGGTGGGACAATATCAAAACCAAAAATGTAAAAGAAACCAGAAGTGATATTGTTTCAAAATCCTTCCATGAAGCCATAGCGGAACTTCAGGAACAATTTGGGAATCAGGTCGCAGATTGGAACTGGGGTAAAGCACACACCGTAGAACATGAACATCCTTTGGGTAAAGTAGCAGCTTTGCGCAGTTTGTTTAATGTAGGGCCATTTGCAGCTCCGGGATCGAATGAAGTAATAAACAATCAGTTTTTCGGATTCAATAAAGAAGGAAAGTATCACGTAAAAGGCGGGCCATCAACCAGAAGAGTAGTGGATTTCTCTGATATCGAAAATAGCTGGAGTATTTTGCCAACAGGACAATCCGGTAATCCGTTTAGTAAACATTATGACGATCAGGCCGAGATGTACAATGCCGGTAAATTCAGAAAGATGAAACTGAACAAAGAAGAGATCATTAAAACATCCACCAAATTAGTTTTGAAACCAAAAGCGAAGTAGTGCTTTTGGTTTTAGGTTTCAAGTTTCAGGTTTCAAGTTCCAGGTTTCAAGTTTTACATTCAACATTTCACTTATACCTGCCGGGAAATAGTTTTTTAGTTTTAGGATTGCTGATTTTACCGCAAAGTGCGCAAAGTCTTTTCGCAAAGATTCGCAAAGTTTCTTTTGCGTTTTTATGATTACATCTTTGTCAAAGTGTAAGCTTTGACAAAGATTAAAACCTTAGCAACTCAGAGCCTCAGAACCTAAAAAGAACCTCTGTCACTCTGAGCCTTTGCAACTCTGAACCTATTTATACCTTCCCCGAACAATATCATTTGCAAATATTTCGAGATTATAACCCAGTGCATCGTTGGTAACCATGACATTGGTTGTTTGATAAACAGTATCTTTCTGATAGGTTTTTAAAAGTGTTTCCAATTCTATTTCATTATAAAAAGCAAACATATTATAAACGGCGTCCCGGAAGTTTTTGTAGTCGATACTCTCCGTTATTTCAATCGTTTTTTGATCGTTCCATTTTTCTTTAAGGGCCGCTTCGCTAATAGTTGCCAGACAAAAATCGGTCACATAATTTTTGTAACGGGCAGCCTCGACAATTTTATCAATGATAATTTTGTTTTGCTGACTGGGCATCGGGACGGTCTTGGTTGAGGTTTGAGCATTACCAGTAAGCGGAATAAACAGACATAGTACGAGTACTAAAAGAGTTTGTGTCTTTAATTTTTTCATAGGTTAAGTAAAAACAGTTCACAACAATTATTGCTGTAAATCACGTTGATTTGAGGGTTTACTATTGTTTTTTTGGGCAGCGCTAAAATAGTTCTTTTAATGCTAAATTATCGAATATGACTGTTAGAAATTGTAACAAAAAAAACTCTGCTAAAACTGATTTTAAATCAATTTTAGCAGAGTTTTTTAAAGAGGACTGCTGAGAGTTATTTTGTTTTGTTTTTTGAAATTTCTTCTAAGACCTTTTTCCCGTTTTCATTTGAAGGATCTAGTTCCACCGATTTTTTATAGTTGGTTATCGCTAAATCTTTATTTCCATCTGTCAGATAGGCTTCTCCTAAACTATCATACACGTTTCCGGATTTTGGAAAAGTCTCCGCATTAATTTTAAAAACTTCAATTGCTTCTTTCTTTTTTCCGCTTTGCAGCAACTGATAGCCGGCTTCGTTCATATCGTTTTCTTTAATAACAAAAGTGGGATCATTCTTTAGTTTTTTATAAGTATCCATTCCGGCTACTAATCCTTTTGTAGAGAAAACATCCAATAAATCAATTGCCAATGATTTTCTGGCAGGTTTATAAGGCTGGTTGTATAAAATAGCACGAATAGCAGTGTTCATTTCGCCCAAAACAGTATTGCCTGTATTGTTAAGTAACACCACTAGAATTTTATCGGCAGGAACACGTGAAATGAGCGTGTTAAATCCGTTAATTCCTCCACCGTGCTCCGTAATTTTTACTTTGTCTTTACTGCCATTATTAGCTTCTGAAATAAACCATCCGTAACTGTAAAAATCTCCCCAGGCTTTTATATACGGTTTAAAAAGAGAGTCCATCGATTTTTCTGAAAGCAATTTAGTGGTATAAAGCGCCTGATCCCATAAGTATAAATCTTCGACAGTAGAATATAAAGATCCCGCCGCATATGGAATACTCATGTCAATGAAAGAAGAATTGACAAAATTTTTGCCTTGTTTTTCATAACCCGCAGCTCTGTTTTTAAGGATAACTTCACTATGATCAAAACCTGTATTTACCATTTTTAAAGGAGTAAGAATAGTTTCCTGCAAATATTGTTCGTAGGTTTTACCGGTAACTTTTTCGATAATATACCCCAAGAGGAAATATCCGGAATTACTATAGTTAAATTTTTCACCTGGTTTGAATTCCAGAGGCAATTTGTTAAATGTTTTTACAAAGTCTTCCGGAGTATAATGATTGCGGCTTTTATCTCTTAGAAAATTTGGTGTAGCGGTATAATTTGGAATTCCTGAGGTATGTGTTAGTAAGTGATGCAGTGTTATTTTATCGCCGGTTTCTTTGGGATAATCCGGTAAGTAAGTCGTGATAGGAACGTCCAGTTTTAGTTTTCCGTCGTCCACTAATTTTAAGATTAAAAAAGCGGTAAATTGTTTGGTGATCGAGCCCAATCTGAATTTGGTATCAGACTGATTCGGAATATCCCATTCCATATTGGCTGAGCCGAATCCTTTTTTAAAAATTACCTTTCCATTTTCGGCAACCAGTGCCGAACCATTAAATTGACCATATTGATTGTAGGTAGTTAATAATTGGTCAATTTGTTTCGCTTTGTCCTGTGCGGAAGTAATGTTCAAAGCGAAAAATAGCAAAAGAACGCTAAGAACAACTAGTTTGATTGGTTTCTGCATATTGATTGATGGTTAAGGTTAGTAAATCAGTGATTGATTTTTGATTTGATGATTGAAACTCTTTAATCTGTTCAGGATTATGTCGTTGTCTTTTGTTAGACGACGAATTTTTAATTATGTTTCAGAATCAATCCTTTTTTATCTTTTTCTTAACACTCTTGCGGGAGAGCATAGACCGGGAACTGCCAGGAACCACCACTATTTATAGGCCTATGCTCATAACTAACAAATTTCTTTTAAATCAATAATAGGTTTATGCAAATAGAACTTCACTTAAAAATAACACAATAAGAATACATAATTTTACCATAGATTTCCGAATAATGATTATATACACATCACTTTTTTGAATTAAGATTTACTTGGTTTCAATCTCAATTATTTTCTTCCCTTTTTCACCCATATAATGTGTAAGGATTTTTTCGTAAACCTTATATCCATCATCAACATTGGTAAAAATAATCAGACCTTGTTTGGTTTTTGGAAGTAACAGGAAAATCGTCTGAACCCCATTGTCAGCTCCGCCATGTGACAAAGCAAAATCGTCATTTCCTAAATCATAAATCTCAAAACCTAAACCAAAGTATTTGTTCTTTTTAGTTTGAACCTGATGTGCCGTCATGTCTTCATAAACTTTTTTGCTCAAACCGTCACTGTTCATCACACTGCATAGAAATGTCCCGTAATCTTCAAGGGTTGTGAGCAAGTCATCGGCTGCACTTGCTGTTTTATTTTTGGTAGGCTCGTAAGCATTCCCCTTATTGTCGTAACCAGTGGCATATCTCGAAACATCGGTTATGGCGCCCCAGGTAAATTTGGTGTCATTTATTTTTAACGGTTTAAAAATCAATTCATCCGCTAATTGATCCAGTGATTTATGAAACTTTTTTTCCAGAGCCTTTCGCAAATATTCCATGCCTTCTCCCGAGTATTGGTATTTTGTTCCGGGTTTGAATTTGAAATCTAATTTGCCGGATTTGTTCATATACCTCCAATTCGGAAAACCGCTTTGATGACTTAAGACAATTCTCGTGGTCAATAATTTAGTATTCGGATCATTTGCGATATCCGGATCTGTCCAGTATTTGTATAGAGGCTCGTCGAGATCCCATTTTCCGGAACTTACCAATTTTAAAGTGACTATGGCAGTAATTGGTTTAGTAAGAGAAGCCACATTCCAAATGGTATTGTAAGGTGCAGCAACTCCTTTTTTAAGTTCACCAAAAACTTTTACTTCCTGTAGTTTCCCATCATTGATCACGCCAATACCCAGTGCCGGAACATTATTCTGAACCAGCCATTTTTTAATGGCAGCATCGTTGTCAAAGATATCCGATTGGGTGCCCGCTGTATTGGTCTCCTGATGATCGTAGCTAAGGGATCTTTTAAGTTTCCATGTCCCATTTTCTAAAATCCATAGGTGAGTAAATCGTGCAGTACTGCCAAATTTCTCCTTCACGTCTGCAAGAGATTCATTTTTTCCTGCTGATTTTTCGTAAAACTGATGAATTCCCATTTGAATGGCACCATATAACACGCCTTTTTGATATAACGGATAAACTTCGGTGCTGCCAGGAACCAGGTACCTTCTGGCTTTGTAAGTTTCAACCGATTTACATAAGCCTTTTTTGAGATTGACTAAAAAGAGAGCCTTATCCGAGGGACCGTCCTTGTCATGATAAAATTCAAAACTGTCACTGTAAAGATTTTCAAACTGGCTAATGTCACAGGTATTAAAGCCAACATTAAAAAGAAGACTGTCTCGTGACATAATGATCTTGTACAATTCGGAGTTTTTTTCTTCCTGAGAAAACCCGGTTTGGAAGTGGAAAAGTAATATTCCAATTAAAAAAACTTTTAGCGGGAAAATAGATGGATTGATTTTCATTTTATATTTGGTTTGATTGATTGATGATTTTGCAATAGTACTGCAATCTAAAACCTAAAAATTGTACAAATGCGAAAATCTTATCTTTTTTTAGAAAGAAAGTACAAACTGGAATTGAATGTTTTTGGAGTTGTTTTCATAACTCCTTTAAATTGTTTTATAAAATGCGACTGGTCAAAATACTTATTGTAAAGAGCAACCTCTGTCAGACTGAGTTTTTCCGGGTTCGAATGCACCATTTGATCCACGGATTTTCTGAACTTCAGAATCTGAATGTATTTTTTAATCGTAAGTCCGGTCGCCGTTTTAAACTTCATTTGCAGCAATCGCTGAGAGACCTTTAAAATCCCGCTAATTTCGGAAACCGAGATTTCTTCGTTGTGAAGTCTGATGATTTCGCAGATTTTTTCGATACTATTTTTCTCTGAATGTAAAGCAGACAATTCTTCAAAATAAACATTTATAGCCCGCAATAAATTTTCAGTAACAGCATCAGTTTGTATTTTAAAGGGAAGCTCTTCGGGATTAATCCTGATAATCGAATCGCTAAAATGGCTCAAATCATATTGAGGAAACATCGAAAGCGTCCAGGGCTGGAATTGAATGATGGTTACTTTGGTCTTAGGTCTTATGTTGACCAAAACCTTGTTCGTCATTTGCGAACAAAAGTAAAATCCTTCGTTCATCTCATATTTTCGCTTACTGGTGTGTACTTCTATTGATTCGCCACTAATAAGAGCGAGATTAAAGCAGCCGTTAGGTAAAACGAGCTTGTTTTCAATTGTAGTTTCGCCAACGTAATTATCCAGACACCAGATTTTGGTAACAAACCGCTCGCTTTTTTCGCTTACATAATGTTCTGAATAGAGGTTCATTTTGAGATTATGTTTGGATGAGTTGTGACCTATGATTTTTCGACGGTACAATACAGTAAATAATTTTGAATTCTTTCTAAAAGTCTTTTTTCTAAATAAGCGTTGCCGTCTTTAAGTGTATTTAGTATTTGTATCGCTTGTTTATGATATTCTTTTATCTTTTCCACACTCCAGTCTTCTGGCGGAACCTGTAAATTAGTTATTCTGTCAGCTAATTTCACAGCCCAGACCTCTTTTGATAATGCTTTAATTCGGGCCAGACTATCGGTCATTCTTTCTTCTTTAGGTATTTTAGAATTCTTGGTTAGTGCCAGGACGGCCTGAGCAATTTCTTCATCAAATTCCGCTGTAAGTTCTTCAAAAGTAGTTACTGTATCTTCTAGAATATCGTGAAGTAATGCAATTTGAATTGCAAATGCAGTATTAAAAGACGTTGTGTTTTGCGAAGCAAATAGAATTTCCATGGTTACATTGCTTAAATGAACAACATAAGGTAAATTGGTTCCGGGAATTACCTGATTCTGATCGGCGTGTCTTTTTGCAGCAAATTTTAGGGTTCTTTGATAGATAGTCTGTAATTCAGTCATAGAAGAGGTACTTTAGAAGAAGCTAAAATACCATTTTTCTATCACAATAGTTGAGGCGCTTTTCCTATATAAATTCAGGAAAGTAATTCGTTTTAACTGCTTGCCACTCTTCGGAAATAATACTGTAATACACATCATCTTTGCTTTTCCCTTCCGAATCGATATAATTGTTTCTGAAAAGACCTTCTTTGGTTGCTCCCAGTTTTTCAATTGCCCGTTGTGACTTTCTGTTTTCAAGATCAGCGCTGAATTGTATTCTTCTGAATTGAATAGTTTCAAATCCAAAATTTAACAATTCAAATTTACAGGCTTTGTTTAAACCGGTTCCCTGAAATTTTTCCCCGTACCAGGTCCATCCAATTTCACATTTCTGACTAGTATGATTCAGGTAGCCGTATCTGGTGCTTCCTGCAACCCGGTTGGTAGCTTTGTCAATGATTAAAAAAGGATAACAAATCCCGGCGGCTTTTTGCTCTAGAGTATTTTGAATGTAATTTTCAAAATCTTTTTCATCGCGAACGTACATGCCCATGTATTTCCAGATCCCATCGTCAAAAATGATTTCTTTGAGTTCAATGTTTCTTCGGCTCTCAAACGGAATTAATAGTACTTTTTCGTTTTCCAGAATAATTTCTGATTGTAAAATTGTGCTGTCCATGATTCTGATATATATTAAGGTAAAACCGAAAGCGAATGTAAGAGTTTAAATTTTTTAGATAAATCGAATAAAATAACATTTTGTTATATTTTTAAATTAACTCTGAATTCTGGCAAAAATCGAAACGGTTGTGAGTAGCTACAGTAAATAATTGATTTATTTTAAAGCTTATGTACAATTATTACTTATTTTTACGATCTTATATTTAGATTTTTCTTGATGCAAACTCCACTAAATATTGCTGTTGTTGGTTCCGGATTAGTAGGATCACTCTTGGCGATTTATCTTAAAAAAGCAGGTCATACCGTTCATGTTTATGATCGTAGTCCCGATATCCGTAAAATTAATTTCTCAGGTCGTTCTATAAATCTGGCAATGTCAAACCGGGGCTGGAAAGCACTTGACGGCGTTGGTGTTGGAGATGCCGTTCGGGAAATCGCTATCCCAATGGACAAACGAGCCATTCATTTGGTGGACAAACTCAATTTTCAGAACTACGGTCAGGAAGGCGAGTCCATTTATTCCATTTCCAGAGGAACTTTAAACCGGAAAATGATTGATCTTGCGGAAGAAGCCGGTGCAGAATTTCTTTTCGAACAAAAAATCTGGGACGTAACGTTAAATGATGCTACCTTACATATAGGTGAAACCGAAAGAGGAGAGTGGGAAGAGAAAAAATACGATATGGTTTTTGGTGCCGACGGTGCTTTCTCGAGAATACGACACAGAATGCAGCGTCAGAGCATGTTCAATTATTCCCAGGAATTTTTGAATATGGGGTACAAAGAACTAAACATCCCGGCAAATGCAGATGCTTCCCATAAACTGGATAAAAACTCTTTTCATATATGGCCACGTGGTGAGTACATGTTAATTGCACTTCCTAATCTCGATGGAAGTTTTACCTGTACTTTGTTTATGCCTTTTGAAGGCGAAAATTCATTTGCATCGCTTACAGATCGTAAAATGGTTGAAGACTTCTTTTTGAAGAATTTTCCCGACTCGATCGAAGTAATCCCCGAACTGGCAAATGATTTCTTTAAAAATCCAACCAGTACTTTGGTAACCATGAAATGTTTTCCGTGGACATACGAAGATAAAATTGCTTTAATCGGAGATGCTTGTCATGCCATTGTTCCATTTTACGGACAAGGAATGAATGCGGGTTTTGAAGATATCACCGTTTTAAGTGAAATGATCGGGAAATATGGAGACGACTGGAAGAAAATCTTCTCCGAGTATCAAATTTCACGTAAACCGAATGCCGATGCAATTGCCGAATTGTCTTATCGAAATTTCATGGAGATGAGTACCAAAACGGCCGATGAAAAATTCTTATTGCAAAAGAAAATCGAAAAAGCATTCTCAGATAAACATCCTGATAAATGGATTCCGCTTTACAGTCGCGTAACCTTTAGCGATCGTCCTTATTCCGAAGCTTTGGCAATTGGTGATTTTCAAAATGTAATAATGGAACAAGTTTTACGAATAGAAAATATTGAAAACATCTGGAACAGTCCGGAAGTAGAAAATAAAATACTGGAATTATTGCAAAAATAGATCAATTACAATAGCAATATCAAAAAGCAATGTCAAAAGTCAATTTAAAATTAGCATTGACATTGCAATTGATTTTTGATATTGACATTGGCATTGCCATTGATTTTTGATAGGTTATTTTTTGAATATTTTTGATAAAACTCCAAAAACACCTCTTATAAAGGTAGCGCTGGTAACCACTTTTAAAACCGATTTACCAACTACACTAGCTGTGCTGGGTTCAGATTTAGATGATTTTGTCGGTGTTTCTTCTTCCTGTTCTGCAGCTGCCTGAGTGGCATCTTCGATTTTTTTGTTCAGAATTTCGTAGGCACTCTCTCGATCAATTTCTTCAAGGTATTTTTTTACGAGTTTCGATTTACTATTGATTCCCTCAATTTCATCAGCCGTTAAAACATCCATTCGGCTCATAGGCGCACGCATCATAGTTGCTACAAGTGGAGTAGGGACTCCCTTTTCATTTAATGCCGTTACTAAAGCTTCACCAATTCCTAAACTGGTTAGTAACTCATCTGTCTTATAATAAGGAGAAGTTGGATAATTGTCTGCTGTTTTTTTAATCGCCTGACGGTCATTGGCAGTAAAAGCCCTTAGCGCATGCTGAATCTTTAAACCCAATTGTGCCAATACACCGCTCGGGACATCCATTGGATTCTGAGTTACAAAATAAATTCCAATTCCTTTAGAACGTATTAGTTTTACAATCGTTTCGATTTGTTCCAGAAGAGCCTTGCTGGCTTCATTAAAAATTAAATGTGCTTCATCAATAAAAATAACCAGTTCAGGTTGTACAACATCTCCTTTTTCTGGCATTTGCTGATAAATTTCAGCCAATAAACTCAGCATAAAAGTCGAGAATAATTTAGGTTTGTCCTGAATATCCGTCAAACGAATAATGTTTACGTAACCCTTTCCGTTTTCATCGATTCGCATTAAATCATCAATTTCAAACGAAAGTTCACCAAAGAACAAGTCACCGCCTTGCTGCTCTAATTCTATGATTTTTCTCAAAATCGTTCCTGTGGTTGCAGTTGAGATCTTGCCGTAGTTAGAAGTTATTTCATCTTTGCCTTCCTCGGTAATATAATTAAGGACCTTTTTAATATCCTTTAAATCCAAAAGCGGCATTTTATTATCATCACAATATTTAAAGATAACGGCTACCACACCCGCCTGGGTATCATTCAGGTCTAATATTCGGGAAAACAATACCGGTCCGAACTCTGAAACAGTAGCTCTTAAGCGAACGCCGTTCTGTTTAGAGAGTGACATTAATTCAACAGGAAAAGAAGCTGTATTATAAGGTATGTTTATTTTAGCATGACGCTCCGTTATAAAACCCTCTTCTTTGCCTTCTTCGGCGATTCCACTAAAGTCACCTTTAATATCCATCATCAAAACAGAAACTCCCACATTCGAAAGCTGCTCAGAGAAAACCTGTATCGTTTTGGTTTTTCCGGTTCCCGTTGCCCCCGCAATCAACCCGTGGCGGTTTAATGTTTTTAAAGGAATTTTGACATGAGCTTCTCCAAGTGGTTCTCCGTCCAGAATGGCACTTCCAAGAATAATACTATCTCCCTTCGAAGAATAGCCATTGTTGATATCCTGAATGAAATTGTCTTTTTTATTCATGTTTTTATTTGTAATTTAGATGATTATAAGAGGTTTGCTAGGTTTATTAACATTTTAGGCTGTTTTTCTTTAGTAGGAAAAAACTTTTTTGGGTTAAAAAAAATATAAAAAACAATTTCGCAACTTTTTAAGAAGATATCAATGGAATGTTTGAATATTTACTAAAACGTTGTAATTTTCCCATTATTAGCCCTTATTTTTGTTTTATCTAAAAAATGATATCGGCAATTTAATGAGATATTTTTTAAATTGACGTTAAATTTCCTTCAATTAAATTAAAAAAAGTTTTTTTATTTAAACTAAACGTATAAATTTGCTCCTCTACAAGTTAAATATAACTAAAAAATAAAATTATTTAAAACTATTAAAATTAAAAAAAATGGCAAACGTTAAAGTTAAAAAAGAAAGCACTTCAAACGGAGGAGGAATGATCACTGGAATCATTATTGTAGCGTGTATTTTAGTTGGGGTGTTTATTTGGAAAGTAATCATGGGAGATGCAGCTAACTTTGAAGGAGGAAATCCAGAAACTGGTCACCCTATCAATACATTAGGACAGGTTTATAAAGGAGGTTTTATCGTACCAGTATTATTAGGTATGTTTTTAATGGTTGTTGTTTTTTCTATTGAAAGATTTATTGTTATCGGTAAAGCTGCTGGTAAAGCTAACTTAGATACATTTATGAAAAATGTACAAGGAAGCATTAAAGAAGGAAACATCGAGGCTGCTATCGCTTCATGTGACAAACAACAAGGTTCAGTTGCAAATGCAATTAAATCTGCTTTGATTAAATATCAAGATGTTAAAAAAGAAGGTTTCAACAGTGAAGAAGCTTCAGAAGTAATCCACAAAGAAATCGAAGAGGCAACTTCATTAGAAATGCCAATGTTAGAAAAAAACATGACTATTATCTCTACTTTAGTATCATTAGGAACTTTAGGAGGATTATTAGGAACAGTATCTGGTATGATTAAAGCGTTTGGTGCGTTAGCTTCTGCTGGAACTCCAGACCAGGCTGCTCTTGCAACAGGTATTTCTGAGGCACTTATCAACACTGCAACAGGTATCTCTACTTCAATCTTAGCGATCGTTTCTTACAACTTCTTTACTGCTAAAATTGATGATTTAACTTACTCTATCGATGAGGCTGGTACTACAATCGTAAATACTTACAGAAGATTCAGAGGAAGTTTGAAACAATAATTAATTTTTGATATTATATAATTAATTATTTATCAAAATAAAATAAAAGAGAATGGCTAAAATAAAAATGAAAAAAAAGTCAACATCGACAGATATGACTGCCATGTGTGATGTTGCGTTCCTTTTGCTTACGTTCTTTATTTTGACCGCTACTGCTAAGGTGCCAGAAGCACTTCCTGTAGATATGCCTTCTTCTACTGTTCAAAGTAAATTACCAGATTCTGATTTGGCAATTATTACGATCGGTAAAGGAGCAGACGGAAAAAGCAAAGTGTTTTTTGATATCAAAGGAAGAGAGATTCGTAAAAGAACTCTTGAAGGAATGGGAGCTAAATTTGGTGTGACTTTCTCAGAAGATGATAAAACTAAATTTGCCTTAATGGATGACTTCGGTGTACCAGTAGCAAATTTGAAACAAATTATCGCTATGAAAGCTGCGGATAGAGTGAAAGCTGATCAACCTGGAATTCCAATTGATTCTTTAGACAATCAATTAAAAGAATGGCTTTTGGTTTCAAGAAGAGCCGCAATTGACCTTGATGATAAAGAATTGCAGATTGCGATCAAAGGTGACGCTAAAGAGCAGTATCCACAAATCAAAAAGATTATGGATATTTTACAAGATCAAAAAATCAATTCCTTTAACTTAGTTACAGGTATGAGAGGAAAAGACTTTTAATTAAAAAAGATACACTAAAATGGCTGAATTAAATACCGGCGACGGTGGTGGCGGAAAAGGTGGTAAAGTAAGAAGTAAAAAGCAAAACTCGAAAGTCGATTTAACGGCGATGGTAGATTTGGCATTCTTATTGATCACATTCTTTATGTTAACCACATCGTTGTCAAAACCTCAATCGATGGATTTGTCGTTGCCAAATAAAGATGAAGATCCTACCAAGAATAAAGATATTAAGGTGGATGAGAATCGTACGATGACCGTGATGTTAGGTGAAAATAACAAAATGGTTTATTATATGGGATTGCTTGAAAGTCCAATTGCCGGACCTAAAGACATTGCATATGGTAAAGATGGAATTCGTAAAGAAGTTCTTAAAAGAAAGAAATCAGTTTTAGAATATTCTACAGGTTTAGGGAAACCTAAAAACGGAATTATCGTGATCATTAAGCCAACTAAAAAGTCAACTTACAGAAATTTAGTTGATATGTTGGATGAGATGGCTATCACTGGAGTAGATACTTATGCTATCGTTCCTGAGTTTAGCCCTGAAGAAACAAAATTGATAGATAAAAAATAAGAGTTGTCTTGTTTTAACATCCTAATAATCAAGAAAAATGAAATTAGATATAATTAAAAATCAGTGGCTTGATATCGTATTCGAAGGGCGTAATAAGATATATGGTGCATATGAGTTAAGAAAATCGAACGGTAAGACGACTGTAAAGTCGCTTATTATTGGATCGGTTATTTTTAGCTTTGCTGTTGCAGCTCCTCTTATTGCAAGCTTTTTACCAGATTCTAGTGAAGAAGATGTGAATAATGATATTAAGATTGCGACAGTAAAATTACCTCCTAAAAAAGAGGAAGTAAAGCCAAACCAACCACCACCACCACCACCACCACCAAAAGTGGATCAGGTGAAATTCGTGAAGCCGGTTGTTGCTAAGGCAAATGAAGTTACTGAAGATCCTCCGAAAATTGAGGAACTTAAAGATAAAAAAGTAGGTAACGAAACCATCAAAGGAGATCCGGATGCAGTTTTAACTGTTGATGAGCCAGTTGGTAAAGGGCCAGTTACAGAGATCATTCAGGAAGATAACAATGTTTATAATACTGCAGGTATCGAAGTAAAACCAGATTTCCCTGGAGGAATTGAGAAATTCTACAAATTCGTAGGAAACAATTACAAGACTCCGGAAGAAGAAGGTTTAAAAGGTAAAGTTTATGTTACTTTTGTAGTTGAAAAAGACGGTTCATTAACCGACATTAAAGTTTTAAGGGATATCGGTTACGGTACAGGAGCAGAAGCAATTCGTGTTCTTAAAAAGTGTCCAAAATGGACTCCCGGCGAGCAAAATGGTAAAAAAGTTAGGGTACTTTACTCTCTGCCTATTACTATTCAATCTGCAGAATAATGTTAAAAGGTATACTTAATAATATTCAGAAGAAATCGCTCAAAGAGCGATTTCTTCTTGTTTTAGGAATACTGTTCTTTTTAATATATCTTGTACTCGGTTTAATGATCATGTTTTGGGAAAAACTTCCGCTAAATATGGAGCAAAAGTATAGATATGCTTTTGGAGGATTATTGATAGTGTATTCAGCAATTCGTTTTTTGAGATTAATTAATTCAAACGCAGAATAATTATGTTAAAGTATAGTAAGATTGCAGGCTTGGTTGTTTTTGTTTTTTTGTTTGCCATGTGCAACCAAAAAAGTAAAAACGATAAAGAAACAATTTTAAAAGGAGCAATCGATATTACTGTCGATGAAACTATAAAACCTATTGTGGACGATCAGGTTGCTGTCTTCGAAGGAACTTATTACGATGCAAAGATTACGGTAAAACCTAAGTCAGAAGCTGAGCTTATAAATGATTTACTCAATCAGAAAGCTTCAGTAGTAGTGACAACGAGAGATTTGACTAAAGAAGAATTGGCTAAATTCGAAAAAAGTAAAATAAAACCCAGAGTTACCCCTTTTGCAACAGATGCAATAGCTTTTATTTCGATCAAAGGCAATAATGATACATTAATAGCGTTGAAAACGGTAATCGATTTTATGCAGGGCAAACCTGATGCAAGAATTAAAGGACTTGTGTTTGATAATCCAAATTCAAGTACCGTACGTTATATGAAAGAATTGGCTAAAGTTAAAGATGTTCCTGCAAAAGGAGTGTTTTCTTTTAAAACAAACGATGAAGTCATTAAATTTGTATCTGAGAATGATGGTATGATCGGGGTAGTTGGTGTAAACTGGCTTTCTCAGCCTTCACCAAACATGGCGGAAGTGGTGAAGAAAATAAATGTATTGAGTGTTAAAGGATTAAATAGCAATCAATATTATAGCCCAACTCAAAATGATCTTGCAGAAGTAAAATACCCTTTGGCACGTGATTTGTTTATCATAAATTGCCAGGGTTATTCTGGCTTGGGAATGGGGTTTGCATCCTTTATTGCCGGCGATATTGGACAGAGGATAGTTCTGAAATCAGGTTTGTTACCGGTTAGAACTCCTGGAAGAAAGCTTAAAATAAGGAATCAAATAGTAAAAGATAAAGAATAAATTAATTACAATTAGAGATGAATAAATTTAAAATTTTTAGTCTTGCCTTAGTTGCTTCAGCTACTGTAGTAAAAGCGCAAGATATCAAAGAAGCTAAAAAAGCAATCGATGCTGAGCAATTTCAAAAAGCAAAGTCATTGCTAAAATCAATCATCAAAGCAAAACCTTCTGATGGAGAAGCTAATTTTGTTTTAGGTAATGTATATTTAAATCAGGCAATCATTGACTCTGCTAAAATTTATTATGCAAATGGTTTACAGGCATCAGATAAGAAAAACTTAAATTATATTGGATTAGGTCAGTTGGATCTTGATGCGAAGAATGCTGCTGCAGCTCAGGCAAATTTTGCTTTGGCCGCAAAAGATATGAAGCGTAAAGATGTAGAGGAATTCATTTACATTGGTAGAGCTTACATGAATTCTTCTTCGCCAGATTATACAAATGCCATAGCTGTTTTGAAGCGTGCGTTGGTAATTGATCCTCAAAATGCAACAGCACTTTTAGCTATTGGTGATGCATACTACGGAGCAAACAATCAAAACGATGCTTATAAGGCATACCGTGATGCATTTACAGCTGATCCAACGCTTTTAAGAGCAAAAATGCAGCTAGGAGTTTTATTAAAAGGGGCTAAATCTTATGATGAAGCAATTAAATCTTTTAATGAAGTAATTGCTTTGAACGCTAATTATGGTCCGGTTTACAGAGAGTTAGCTGAGACTTACTATAAATGGGGAAGAAATAAACCATCTACTTCTAAAGTTAACATGCAAAATGCAATTACAAACTACGAGAAGTATTTAAGTCTTACGGATTACTCTTTAGATTCTAAAATGCGTCACGCAGATTTCTTAATCTTGGTTAAGGATTATAAAAGTTTAGAGACTGTTGCAAACAAAATGATTGCTGAGGATAAAGTAAATCCTAGAATTTTCAGATATTTAGGTTATGCTGCTTATGAGAATGGAAATGTAGATGTAGCGATCAAATCTATTGAAGATTATATCAAAGTGCCTTCTAACAAAGTAATTGGTAGAGATTATCTGTATTTAGGTTTATCTAAAATTAAAAAAGGAACTGCTGCTGACGGAACTGTTGATCAGGCTTCTTTTGATGCTGGTATAGCTGATATCAAAAAAGCGATCGAACTAGAGCCTTTAGTGGTTGAAGAATTATCTGATTTAGGAAAAGCTTTGTTCGGGAAAAAACAATTTGCTCAGGCTGCTACTGTTTTAGAGCTTGGAACAACGAACAAAGAGTCTAAAAACTACTTAGATGATAATATTTACTACGGTATTTCTCTTTATTATGCTAACGCAAATAAAACAAATGGAGCTGCAGATGCTGTGGCTTTAGGAAAAGCGGATGTTGCTTTTGACAGAATCTTAGAAGCTTCTCCAACTTATAATGAGGCTTACTTATACAAAGGTAGAATCAACAACTTGTTAGAGAAAGATGATTTAATCATTAAAAACTACGAAGAGTACGTAACAAGAATTACTGCAAAAGGTGCTGAAGAATTGGCTAAGCCAGCTACAGTTAAAAAAGTAGTAGAAGCTTACAATAGTATCGGTGCTAGTTATGCAAATACTGATAAAGCAAAGGCAATTGAATATTTCAATAAGAGTTTAGCTTTAGATCCTGCAAATGCTTACGCTGCGCAATCTGTAAAAGCTCTAAAATAATATAAATTTACAGTCAAATATAAAGCCGATAGTTTCTTTGAACTATCGGTTTTTTTTGTTCCGTATTTAATTGACTATCTTTGCACTTTAAAATAGAATAATGTTATCAAAAGAAATACAATTAGAAGTAAATAAAGGAGCGATGTTGCCTTTGATGGAAGAATTTTATACCATTCAGGGAGAAGGGTTCCATACTGGGACAGCTGCTTACTTTATACGAATTGGAGGTTGCGATGTGGGTTGTCACTGGTGTGATGTGAAGGAAAGTTGGAATGCCGAGTTACATCCGCCAACAAGTATTGATTTAATTGTAAATAATGCATCAAGTCAGGCTGATACTGTTGTGATTACAGGTGGTGAGCCTTTGACGTGGGATATGAGTTTATTGACTCAACAGTTGAAGGATAAAAACATGAAAGTTCATATCGAGACTTCAGGAGCTTATCCGTTATCAGGTACTTGGGACTGGATTTGTCTTTCGCCAAAAAAAAATAAGTTGCCTACTCAAACGGTATATGACAATGCGCATGAGTTGAAAGTAATTATCTATAACAAACACGATTTTATTTTTGCAGAAGAGCAAGCTGAGTTGGTAAATGACAACGCAATTTTGTTTCTTCAGCCGGAATGGAGTAAAAAAGAAGAAATGACACCCCTGATTGTGGATTATGTGATGAACAACCCAAAATGGAGAGTTTCGCTTCAAACGCATAAATATTTAAATATTCCTTAAGGTATCTAAAC